>JAPPOW010000063.1 GCA_028817775.1 Candidatus Melainabacteria bacterium
ATCTGTGTTAGTTTAAGTTGTAAGATTTATGTACACTAGATTACCTTAGGCTTAATATGGGAACTCATTTACCAAAACCTACTACAGTTCATGTAGTACTTGCTTCACAAAAACCAGAACCTACAAAAAAAGAACGAGAGTTCTTTGACTATCTTGAGCGCTTGATTCGTGCTGAATTTGACCAGGTTTTTAATCCAGAAGTTAGGCTTGCAGTACATCGTGTCTGCCAGGATTCTGATATAGCTAAGTATGAATCTGATCCGGTGAATAATCCGGATGATGCTTTTGAGACACGTATTGTTACGGACTCCAAGGGGGAGAAGCAAGAAAAAAAGAAAACTGTGCTTGCTCTTGGCAGAAGACTTACTGAAGCTGTAGAAGGCAGTGTAGAGGCTGATGCTTTGGCTGATAAAGTGCAGCTGAGAACAGGAGTTAGAAAAGAGCAAACCGATAGGTTCCTTAATGACTTGTTTACACCTCTGGACAATACAACTAAACATGCGGTCTTGCTTGTTAGTCCAGAGGATACAAGACTTACAGAATCAAAAGATCAAGAAGAAAAATTAATTAGTGAAAGCCGTCTAGAACTTAGTTCACGTACTGAATATATGCACGGACGCAAGAGAAAGGCCGGGGCTAATTTTCATCAAGTCTATGTCACAGATTCAACCAAGGCAGTTGATTTTAAACTGCGGGATAGACTGGATCTTGCCGAGAAGTGGGCTTTGGATTTGAGGGAAAATGGTGCTGTTCCTTTGGGCTTGTTTAACCGTATACCAAGGATAATCCAGAAACCAACTGCCTATATGCAGCAGTTTGTGCACAATATGCTCAGCAAAATTGCCTATGACTTTAGACACCACGGTAGCCGTTTTGATATTAGTAGGAAGCAATTGCGAACTCAATATGCTGAGCAACAAGAATTTGAAGCAGTATCATCCAACTTCAATAGTCCTCCACCAAGAAAAACTGCGCCACCAGTTATAGAACCAGAACCAGTACAAGAAGAAGCTCTGGGACCACAAATTGTGAGTGCTATGGCTACTGATGAACTTTTCTCTACAGTGGATACAGCTAAATTGGATCCTCTCTCTGCCTACAATTTAATCTTGGCAGAGAAATTAGGTCTGCCTAGTTTATCTGAGTTTGTACCAAGAGCAGCAGACTGGTCTAATCTTCATAAATTGATGGGTTCCACTGATGCTGCTTCCCTCAATCCTTATGAGCGAGCTCGAGTTGCAGTGATGATGCTAGCCTTAAATAAGGATTCAGAGCCAGGACAAGCTCTTAGAGAAGCCGAGAGCTTTAACTACGTACTTGTCAAATTAGTTGATAATATTGCTGGGGCTAGTACTCAAGCATTGAGTGATAATTTAACTGAGGATGTAGAACTCAATAGGGATGGTTTGACTGACCTTGCTATTGCACTTGCCAAAGAGATAGTTTCGCCTGAGATTGCCCACCAGATTATTAGAGTTGCTAATCAGAATAGAATTGCTAGACTGCCAGCTAAGCCAGATGAGCAGCTAGTAAGCCGTTTGCGCGATGATGGTATTGATAGTTTAGCCCAGCTCAATGCCTACAGGAAAGAAGGACAAGAGCTCAAAGAACAAGATAGTCAAAGCAAATCATTATTGCTGTATTTAGCTTTGTTACGAATTGCCAAGATGCTTAAAATAAATAATGGCAATGATCTACCTCGTTGGTTAGGCTCCAAAGCTTCAGATTCTAGAACCAATTTGGCTCACTTGCTTGATCATCTGCTTGAAGCGGAGCCAATTCCAGAACAAGTCAATGCTACTTTTACTGAAGCTTCTGATCCAGCTGAATTATTTACCAGGGTTAAAGAAGCCCCGCCAGTAGTGAAGCAAGTTCCTAAGACTCGCTCAGGACCACCTCGCTCATTAGATGAAATTATTCCTCAGGTCAAGCGGCGTCCTGGGACCGACCTTGGAGCTGCTCTTGAAGAGCATAATAGAGGATTGAGAGAATTTGCTGAGCGAGCAAATGCTGGCAATCAAAGACCAAGGGCAAAACCATTACCACCAGGTATTCAAGTGCCTCGTGAACCAGCTTCAAGGAATCCACAAGCTGCTCCAAGTTCAAGCTCTCCAGCTCCAGTAGCTAGCCCAAAAGCTGCAGCTAAGCCTAGCCTTAGCCCAGCTAACAATAGCCCAGAAGCAATAACAAACTTTGGTCTAAGTGAGGAAGAAAGTACTGCTATAGCACCGCTGCTTAAAAAAGCCCAAGGGGGAGTGAGAACTAGAGAAAGGGTTCGCTTGATGCTTGAGGCTTGCCAAGAATTAAATAAAGTAGGCTTACCAGTTTACTATTCAACTCTCTTCTTTATTAGGTATGCAATTGATGGTGGCTGCTACGATAAACCTGACTTGAATAAATTTGTTAAACAGTATGAATCTGATTTTGAGTTTAGTAAAAAATATTCAGAAGAAGTAGAGGCTTCTTATCAGGAAAATTTTGAGAAATATATAGAGCTGGCAGAGCAGGCTAGAGCTGATGCTGATGATCAAGGCAAAGCTTTTACTGATAAGGATATGGGTTTGATTTATGCTTGTGTTTGTGGCAAGGCGCCACAGCTGCAGGCTATTAGGGAGAGACATGCTGCTAAAAATTCTATTGAACTAGATGCCAAGAGTACAGACCTGAGCAGTATTCTTGACGATGAATATTTGGCCGAACTGCTTGGAATTGAGATTGCAAGAGCTCCAGCTGTAAGTCCAGCAACTGCTTCTGTAGTGGAGCCAGTAGCAGCTACTGCAGAGCCAGATTCGACACCAGTCCCAGCAACTGAATTAGGGCTTAATGCTGCTGAGCTCGAGGCAATAGCACCGGTGCTTGCAAGGACTGAGAACGTTCCTACCTCAGATTTGGTTGTAGAAGCTTGCCAAGAGCTTAACAAAGCAGATTTGACTGTCAATCCTTTAACACTTTTCTTTATTAGAAGGGCAGTTGATGGTTGTTTCTGGAACTATGCATCAATGGTTAGTTTCCTTGATCTGCACGGGAATCAATTTGATTGGACCAAAGAATATGCTGATGAAGGCAGGGAGCTGCGTAGTGCAAAGCGGGAGCATTATCAGCAATTGTCTCTGCAAGCCAGAGCTGATGCTGATGAGCAAGGCAAAAGTTTTACAGCAGAAGATATGGGATTAATTTATGCTTGTGTTTGTGGCAAGGCACCAAGTACCTCAGCTATTAAAGCTTCACATGCCAAGACTGCTAAGATCGAGCTTGACCGTAAGGGGACTGATAAAGAAACAATACTGAGTGATGACTATCTAAGTAAGTTGCTCGGTGTCGAAGTTACAGAATTACCAATTAAGTCACAGTATAAACCTAAACTTAGAGAGTTAGTTAAAGATGAGGAAGCTAGTGCTGACTTAAGGGCTGGTACTGCTGATAATCCAATAGCACAGGTTATGGCATGGCTTAAGCAGGTAGAAGAGGGTGATCAAGTGGGCAGTGCTTTTATTGCAGGAGTTGCCTATCGAGCTCTTGCTACTTTGACTGGCTCAATAGAAGTTAGAGCGGAGCATGCTTCTATTGAGCCAGTAGCAATTGAGATAGAATCAAGCCAAGCTTTGCATCAAGCGGAGCCAGCTGCTGCAAGACCTGAACCTGAAATAACAGTAGTAGATGATGAAGAAGAAGTTGAAGCAAGTCCAGATGATGACCCAAGCCTCGAAGAGACTGATGCAGAAGAAAGCAGTCCAGGTATTTTTGATTTATCTCAATTACCTAAATTGGTTGGAGAGAGATTAGGTCTAAGCATAGACCCGGCAGATTTAGATGGTGATGATAGCGGTGTGCAGACGATTTGGTATTGGAATATAAAGCAAGGAATCGACTTGGATGATATTCCTAATAGTTGGAGGAGTCAAGAAGCGAAGCTCATAATAGCTGCAAATTTTGCCAAAGCTAATACTGCCTACGGTATTGGTAAAGATTTATTGGATCCGACTGCTGTCAGAGTATTTATAGAGAATTTAGTACGGCTATAG
>JAPPOW010000094.1:0-6556 GCA_028817775.1 Candidatus Melainabacteria bacterium
ATCTTGAAATCAATCAGGTACGTGCACATGGCTATCTTTATCAACAAATGCTTAGCAATTATTCAGTTGCTGAAACTGTAGCCAAAGCAATTCAAGAATTTAGTAATTGGTTAATTTTGATTGGACCGGTGAGCCCGGTCTTGCAGGAAGTTGGCTCTTGGACTAATTTGCGTGTGGCTTTTGAGGCGCGCATTGATTTAAGATACAAGGCTGATGGTTCGGTATTGCCGTTTGATATTGAGCAGGATGCCAACCTAGATATAGAGACAGCGACAGCTAGAGCGCGTGATTTGGTCTACAAATCTGCCGTCAAATTAGAGGACGAGAAGGAGATTGAGTTGAGTTTTGAGACTATTCACTTGCCATCTCGTATTAAGAATTCTGTAGAGATTGCTAAATTAGTGAGGGGCATGGTTCTTAAGCCGCTACCATTGAAGACTGTAGATTATGAACCGTATTTGTCAGAATTTATTTGATGTTTATAGAAATGATGGTAGAATAAAATAACAAAAAGTTTTAAGGGGATAACACCTAAACATAGCGGAGACATAAGAAGACATAAATAAGAAGGGAAGGGAAAGAAAAGTGAAAGAAGAATTAGTAAAAGATTTAGTAGAACAGTATGTTGAGTCCTTAGAAAAGGATAACGACACTATCAAGGCATACAGACTTGACTTGGAGAAATTTACCGCAAGTTTTGGTGAGCGTAGACCGACAGAAATCAAGTCGCCAGAACTCAAAGAGTATCTTGATGCGCTTACAACTCGCACAGGCAAGCGTGTTAGCGTTTCTACTCAGAACAGACATTATGCGACTATCAGTTGTTTCTTCAACTGGTTGATCAAGCAATCAAAATTAATTGAGAACCCAATTAAGAATGTTGAGAGACGTAAGCCAAACAAAGATCTTGGCGAAACTAACTCTAAGGACATTATCAGATACTTAGATCGTGAAATTGTATCTAAGATCATGGCTGAAGCAAAGTCAATCAGGGAGGAGTTCCTGTTCGATCTTCTTTATTCTAGTGGTTTGAGAATTTCTGAAGCTCTTGCCCTAAATGTTCAAGACATCCGCAACGGTGTGATTCAGATTCGTGCTGGTAAAGGTAATCGCGCAAGAGTTACTTATATGTCTAAGCACACTGAAAAACTTTTCAAGAAGTATCTTGAGAAGCGTGTACCAGATCGTTCAGTTTTATTCCAAGCACAAACAATTGAAGAAGCTCAGGCTTTGAGAAATGAAGGTGCTTTGTTTACAACTAACAACGGTACTCGTCTTGGTTATCACAGGGCGAACCAATTGTTCAAGCAAGCTTCTAGAGGAATCAAGAATCCTGACAATACTCCGCTTACAATTCACCAACTTAGACATACTTTCTGTACTGAAAGAGTTGGCCACATTGATATCAGAGTTCTTCAGAAACTTGCAGGTCACAGTGATATCAGAACTACTTTGCGCTATGCCAAAGTCGCTGATAAGGTAGCTCGTGAGCAGTTCGATAAGTTTGATAGAGAGCGCAGTGCTGGTTTCTCTGACACTGGTGAGTTCAAGCTTCCTACAATCGAAGACTTTGAGCAAGCTCAAGCTCTTGTTTAGTTTGAGTTGTCATCCTGAGGAACGAACATAGTGAGTGACGTCAGGACCTCGTGGCTTTGAATTGGTATCTCCAACAAAACAACTGATTATCCTTGAAGGATCCTGTTCTGGTAAAACCAATTGGTTTGATCAGATTAATCATTATCGTAATGAAGGTTATGAAGTCCAGTTTATGGAGGTTGGTGCACGTAATTCTTCTAGCTTGCTTGAAGCAGCAAGTAATATGTTTAATCGTTTGAAGCATTGCTTGCGAGATGACGCTGTTATCCTCTGTCATTCGATGGGCGCGATGTTCATATTGAAGATTTTGTCTGAACCAAAATTCTTTGCTAGTGAGAACCCTGAACTTTATGCTCGTATAGTCAATTCACGCATAATTTTCTTGCAAGTACCCTTGCATGTCAATGAGTTGCTTTTGGCTAGTTTGGATACGATGAAAATCCTATTTTATCCAATATTTTTTGTCTATAACTTAGTGATATTTCCGGTGTTTGATTTTGTATTGATGCTAGTTAAGTATGCAGTGGCTATCATGGAGAAATTAGTTGGGCGAGTGCCTGGTTTGAAATACCTTGGCTGGTTGATTTTTAATCCACTTAATTTGCTTTTGAATTTATCTCTGGTTACTAATACTTTTTGGGGGACTAAGCCAAGTGAGTTTATGAATGTCACTAAGTTCTATAAACAGTGGCGCGATTTTTCCCTTGATGGATTTTTTGCTGCTGAAGCTACTGGTTCAAAGTTTGATCAAGCCATGATTGGTGCTAGCGAGAATACCATGGACAAATTTGACCGTAGTAATGTTGATAATTATGTTTTTACAACCTGCGTCACTGACTGGTTTTGCGAGCCTGGTTTGACTAAAGAATTTGCTCAAAGATTAGGAGCTCAAGTGAAGGAACTTAATTTCGGTTTCCACAGCCCGCAGCATTGTTTTTGGCATCAGGCAGCTTTGCGAGAACTTATTGAAGTTTCTGGAGCTGCAGCAAGCAGTTTGAGAGTTTGAGGGTCTGCTTGATAATCTGCAGGAATTTGAGCTAGAGTTTCTATCTGCTGACGAGCATTCTCTAGTATAAAGTTACGCATGCCCGTTTCGCTTTTAGAGTCTGAGGTGATTGGGCAAATTTTGGCTGTTTGACGACCGTTGGGGATGATTGTCATTTCAAAATCTGGCTCATTACTTTGTGTGGGAACTAAGGCAGGGCCAAAGCTAATGATTTGATCGTAAGCACTATGACCATCGGGGTCAGGGATAAGAAATTCTAAAGCTATACTACTATCTCCAGCCTGGATATAGGCCAAAGCACGGTCAACCATAAATTGAAGGTCATCACTTTCAGTTAAAGTGTAGCTTTCAAAATTAATAGGGGCTCCAAAACTATTTTTTAGCTCTAGTATTGAATTTACTGGCTGGCTAGGAATTGCGACCATGTGTGTTATTTTATCACGATGCTAATGCCCCAAGGTTAAGAATAACCCCTAAATACGTATTGTATAATTATCTTTGGCCTTTAATAAAAGGTCTTGACTCGTCATGATTAATGGCGCAAATACTGCTATTCCAAATTATGAGCCAGAACTTGAGCCTGGTATAGAGGAACGCGTTGGTCATCCTGAGGAACGTGATCAAGCTGTCATCCTGAGCGAAGCGTCAGGATCTCATCTGGTTCCACAAACAGATCCTGACGGTCAGGCTTCGCCTTCTCTCAGGATGACAGTGAGGCAGGATGACACTAGGAATAAAAAAGACGATTATATCCAAGCATTTATCGATAACAAAATGGTACGTGATGTCTTCCCGCATATGATGAACTGGCTTAATATCGGCGGTAATGTTTTTTCCTTTGCTTCTAGTATTTTGAACTTTGGTGAGGGTCCTAAGAAATTTGCACAACAAGTTGGTTCATTTTCGACCAAGGCATTTTTGGTGGCAACTAGTGTCATCAATATTGTTGAGCGCATGTATACCAAGAACTATCTCTCAGCTCTCGGTTATCTCAATGACATCTTGATTGCTGGAACTGTGGAGCAAAGGAATACTTACTTAGCTCGGGGTATTGCTTCTGGTACTTATAATATGGCTAATGCTTTTAATATTGCTAATGATAGAGAGGGCAAGAGTTTTGATAGTTTTGAAGATCATTTGCAGCACTTGGTGACTGGTTTTGGCAAGTTCTTCAAGAATTTGTTCTCACCTAATATAGTGCAGAACTTTATGGATAGTAAGAAGGGTATGTGGGCAAGTTTTGGTGGGATTTTTGCAAATATTGGTGCACTATCTTGGATGTTTACTGGCAAAGAACAATTACCAACTTTTATTAGGGACATAGCTGGAGTCTTGATGGATATCGAGCAGCTCAACTTTGGTCACTACAAGGCGGGACATAAAGATTTCTTCAAGTCAGGCGTTGCTTTAGTGATTGGAACTATGGCTGATTGGTTGTCTAAATTGATGCCTAGTTACAAAGATGCTCTTGTGCCATTGACATTTATCGCTGATGGTATTGGTCGACATTGGTTACGTCTACACCAGAACGAATATGAGATGGGTGATAAAAAAGCAAGGAGGGGGAGCTTAGCTCTAGAGGCAGCATGACAGTAGCAGCTCAATTGAATACTAGCCCTGCTGATAGCTTGCCGCAGTTTGCAATAGAAGCTGAGGCTTTAGCGCAGCCTCCAGCAATACCTGTTTCCGAGCCTGACCAGGCTTTGCATCAGCAGCCTGAAGTTAATAAGGCTGAGACTCCAGTGCGTGAGTTTATCAGAAAGAAAATGCCACCTTGGGCTTATGGTCTTTCTTCTATATTCCATATGATTACTACTGGGATTTTATATTTTTCTAAGTTCTCAGACACTACTCGCAAAAACCTTGCTGAAACTGCAACTAGGTTTACCAAGTTTGTTAACTCTCTAATTTATTCTGATCTTGCAGTCGATGCTTTCAAGAATAACTTCTCCTTTGATTTTCTTGGCCGTATTGCTGAACCGATTATGAATCTCTTTGTTGATTTGAATCATTATCACTTGTTTAGAGGTATTAGTTCAGCTTTGAATCAATTGCATACCATTAATTTGCCAAGAATGAAGAAGCACATGAATCTCACAGATAACTTTGTGGCAAATATAGAGGCCAGTATCGATTTCTTCAAGGAAGCCTGGCTGGAGGGTGGTATGGCTAATCTATTCAAATGGGATATACCTAAATTCCGCAAGGATCTTTTTGGTGGTGAGAATGACAAGGGGCATACTTTGGCTGTAGCTTCACATGTACAGATGTTGGTCAGTGGGCTAGCTTTGCTCAATGGTAATAGGCGTAATTTTCTAAATCGATTCCTTGGGATCTTCAGGAATCTTTCTGGTGTGCTTGCTGATATTGGTTTGTTGTTTGAAAAAGATTCATCAGCAAGATGGGTTGGAACTTTTTATCTATTGCATGCAGTAGGTGATACTATCAAGCGCTTTGTACGCAATCCACAGACTCAGGATCTTATCGATAACTTGATCATGCCATTCTATAATGGTGGTCTGTATTGTTTTGGTCTGATGACACGCAGACAGGTCGACGGTACTTATAAATTTAATGAGCCTAAGGCAGCAGCATTAGCAGCATGAAGCAATCCAACTACCAATTCTATATAGACCGTGGCGGTACCTTTACCGATTGCTATTTTATAGTGGATGGCGAGCCTGGTATCGTTAAACTTTTGTCTGAAGACCCAGCCAATTACCCGGATGCGCCTCGAGAAGCGATTCGTAGAGTCTTGGCTCAGCGTCATGACTTAGCGATCCTGCAAGATCCATACCGAGAATTTCCGGCTCATTGTGACCAATACCATATTGAAAGCATTCGTATGGGAACTACGGTCGCCACTAATGCTTTGCTTGAACACAAAGGTGCACGCTTTGCTTTTGTAACGACTCGTGGTTTTGCTGATCTCTTGGAGATTGCTTATCAAAACCGTCCTAAGATTTTTGACCTCAAGATTGAGAAAGCTCAGCAGTTGTACGAGTGTGTAGTTGAACTTGATGAGCGGATTTTGACTACTGGGGTGGAGACAGAGCTTGATTTGGAGCAAGCTAAACTTGAGTTGCAGGCTTTGTTGGATGCTGGCATTAATAAATTGGCGATAGCATTTTTACACTCCTATGCTAATCCAATCCACGAGCAGCAGTTGAAGCAACTCGCTCTAGAACTAGGTTTCAAACATGTTTCTTGTGCTAGTGATCTAAATCCGATGATTAAGATAGTGCCTCGGGCTGATACGGCATGTATCGATGCTTATTTAAGTCCGGTAATTAATGACTATATTAAAAACTTTAGAGCTGGTTTTAGTGATGGCTTGAGCAAGACTGAATTATTGTTTATGAAGTCTGATGCTGGTTTGGCGCAAGTGGATAATTTCTCTGGTTTTAATTCTATACTTTCTGGTCCTGCTGGTGGTGTAGTGGGCTATGCTTCCCTCTGTCATCCTGAGGAGCAGAATGCGACGTCAGGATCTCACTCGGTTCCGCAAGGAGGTCCTGATCCTGACGCATTCGCTCAGGACAGGCTTCCTCAGGATGACGGCGCTGTTATAGGTTTTGATATGGGCGGCACTTCAACTGATGTTTCCCGTTATGCTGGTGACTATGAATTAGTTTTTGAGACTGAGATCAATGGACACCGGATTCAAGCTGCGCAATTGGATATACAAACTGTAGCTGCAGGTGGTGGCTCAAGATTATTCTACGAAGATGGTATGTTTAAAGTTGGTCCAGAAAGCTCTGGCTCTCATCCTGGTCCGGTTTGCTATGGCAAGGATGGCTATCTTTCTATCACTGATGCTAACTTGATTCTAGGACGAATTCTGCCCGAGTATTTCCCTAAAGTTTTTGGTGCTAATGCTGACCAAGCATTGGACAAACAGGCTTCATTAAGTGCTTTTGAAAAATTGGCTAGTGAAATTAATGCAGATAGAGA
>JAPPOW010000094.1:6566-12063 GCA_028817775.1 Candidatus Melainabacteria bacterium
AGATAGAGAAGAGGATTTGAGTATCGAAGAAATTGCCAGTGGTTTTGTGCAAGTGGCTAATGAAGTGATGGCAAGACCGATTCGTGAGATCTCAATTATGAAGGGGCATGATATCAAGGCTCATTCACTTGCTTGTTTTGGTGGTGCTGGCGCTCAGCATGCTTGTGAGATTGCTCGTGATCTTGGTATCTCCAAAGTTTTGGTTCATAAATATTCTGGGATTCTTTCGGCTTATGGTATCGCACTTGCTGATGAGGTGATAGAGAAACAGCGAGCAGTACCGCCATCATTGCGAGGACTGCAAGGACGAAGCAATCCAGACTTAGAAGCTCTGTTTCAAGAGTTAGTTTCAGGAATTAAAATAATTAAACAGTGTATAATTATTAAATATCTCAATTTGCGTTACCAGGGCACTGATACTCAGCTGATGATTGAAGAGCCAGAGGATGGGGATTACGCTAAGGTCTTCAAACAGCGTTATAAACAAGAGTTTGGTTTTGACTTAGAGGATAGAGAAATTCTGGTGGATGATATTCGTGTCCGTGTGGTGAAATCATCCCTCTGTCATCCTGAGCACTTTAGTGCGTCAGGATCTCATGGCGGAACCGAAAGAGATCCTGACGTCCCCTTCTCTTCGCTCAGGCTCCTCAGGATGACAAAAGTCTATTTTGATAAATGGTATGAAGTACCTGTCTATAAATTTGACCAATTAGGAGAGGAGCTTCTTGAGGGTCCAGCAATCATTATGCAGGACACCGCAACGATAGTTTTGGATCCTTTGTCAGAGGCCAGTTTGAACAAAAACGGTGATCTTGAAATCCAAGTTAGAACTATGGCAGATCGCGTCGTAGCGAAGTTAGACGAAGCGAAGACGGATCCAATCAAGCTCACTATTTTTGCAAGTAGATTTATGTCTATTGCTGAACAGATGGGCAGATCACTAGAGAAAACTTCAATCTCAACTAATATCAAAGAACGTTTAGATTTTTCTTGTGCCATTTTTGATAGTAAAGCTTCTTTGGTTGCCAACGCACCGCATCAACCAGTGCACCTTGGTTCAATGGGACATGCAGTAGCCAAGCAAGTTGCAGCAACAGAGATGCAGCCTGGTGATAGTTTCTTGAGCAATCATCCTAGTATGGGTGGCTCGCATTTGCCAGACTTGACTGTGGTAACTCCGGTCTTTGCGTCCCCTGGTCATTGCGAGGAGCGAAGCGACGTGGCAATCTCTCCAATTTTTTACGTAGCTAATCGCGCTCACCATGCTGATATTGGTGGAATTAGTCCAGGCTCAATGCCAAGTTTCTCTACTAAGCTTGATGAAGAAGGTATCGCTATCAAGAGTTTTAAATTACTTGACCAGGGAGAGTTTCAAGAACAAAAACTTAGGGAGTTATTGGCTAGCTCTAGGACTATAGATGATAATGTTTCTGATCTCAAAGCTCAGGTGGCAGCGAACACTAGAGGTATTGAATTGATTAATTCTTTGATTGAAGAATTTGGGCAAGAGCAAGTTTTCTTCTATATGCAGGCTATTCAAGATGCTGCTGAAGCGGCTGTACGTAAATTGTTAATCTGTCATCCTGAGGAGCCGAAGGCGACGTCAGGATCCCATGATGGAACCGAAAGGGGGCCTGACGGCAAGGCGTATGCCTTGCCTCAGGATGACAGTCTAGAAGCTGAAGACTATCTCGATGATGGTTCAATCATTAAACTTAAAATTGATATTGATAAAGCAACTGGTTCAGCAGTGTTTGATTTCACCGGTACTGCAGCAGCTTTGGACAATAATCTCAATACTCCTGAAGCAGTGACTAGTTCAGCAATTCTTTATGCACTTAGAGCAATGATTGATAAAGAGATTCCGCTTAATCAAGGTTGCCTCAAACCAATTAGAATCAAGATCCCAGAAGCTTCTTTGCTCAAGCCTGTTGATGGAGCAGCAGTGGTTGCTGGTAATGTACTCACTAGCCAAAGAATAGTTGATGTGATTTTCAAAGCCTTTGGCACCTGTGCTGCTTCTCAAGGTTGCATGAATAATATTAGTTTTGGTAATGAAAGTTTTGCATATTACGAAACTATTGGTGGCGGGGCTGGAGCGGGACCGACTTGGGACGGAGCTTCTGGAGTACATAGTCATATGACCAATACTAGAATTACTGACCCAGAAATTCTTGAGACTCGCTATCCAGTTATCTTGCGTGAGTTTTCTATTCGTCGAGGTTCTGGTGGTAAGGGTAAACATCGAGGCGGGGATGGTCTAGTGAGGGTCTTTGAGTTTCTTGATGATTTGCAAGTTTCAGTTTTGACTGAACGCAGAGAGCGAGCACCTTATGGTCTTGCTGGTGGTATGGATGGAGCCAAAGGCGAGAATTGGCTTGATAAGCTTGATGGCTCCAGTCAGAATCTTGGTGCTAAAAATTCTTTAGAAGTCAAAAGGTCTGATAAATTAAGGCTATTGACTCCAGGAGCTGGTGCCTACGGCAAAGCAGAGGTGCTATTATCTTAGGAGGTGGCTTATGCTAGGTTCGGTCAACCCAAATAATTCAGGAGAAGAATTCTATCGTCGAGATAGAGGGCATGCTAGCAATGTTCATTCTCATTTGAGAACTAATAATAGCTATAGGCTTGAACAGCTGGTTGCTAGAAGATTAATGTCACCTTGGCTCAGAAAAGAGAGCAGGCACAGTTCTGGTTTTGAAATCCACCTACCGAGATTAACTAAGATTTGGACTCATGGCACTTCCTTTGACTCTGGTGATGTAATAGAAGCATTGAAGATGATTATTGAATCACACAAAGAAGTTAAGCGCTTTGAGTACTGCGCTTATATGCATGAGACGACTCTCTATGAGCACGAGCTTGGTGCAATAAGTGATTTGGAAAACTATTTTGATCAAGCTGGTTTGGACTTTGATTCAATGCGAGCAGAATTTATGCAAGCTGCAATCTTGATGCATGATTTTGGCGAGCATGGAGGAGAGACCTATAGCAGTGCTTTGAGGGCTAGGTTGGGTCAAAGCAAGACTGATGCTGTCATTGATTTGAGGTCACAGACTGAGGCAATGGTTGCAAGGCTTACTATATTGCTGGCGCTTGATGCAGTTAAAAATGGTAAGCCAGCTGATAGTTTGTATGCAAAATTTACTAGAGAAAGTAGAGAACGTAATGCTAAAGCCAAGGCAGAAACCAATGACCCGGTACTTGCTGCAAGCGTATATTTGATGCGCTTTGTTGATGAAAACAAACAAAAACTTGATGCTTTGTTTGCTTCAGATTGTGGGCTGGTGGTGCAGGATATGATGTCAGTTATTGAACCAGTAGAAGAGTGGCAAGATACTGGTGATTTTAATGCTTTGGTGAGTAAATTAACTGAGAAATTAAATACTTATGCTTTAACTGCAGATAGAGCAGATTTTAGTCAGATCGATGAGCAAGAAGAATACCCAGAAACACTTGGCTATCTTGACTCAGTTATAGAGAAGCTTGAGAGTTTAAGAGCGGAGCGTAGTCCAGCTTTGCAAAACTTAGCTCAGGTGGTTATTGATCGGGCAAGTTTTGCTAGGGTATTGATGGAGCAAAAATTTGCAGATACTGCAGACCAGAGGAAACTAGTCAATGCTGATGATTACGATGAAGAATTCCCTGCTACTGAGGAGGCTGATGAGGTCTTTGATGCTAGCGTTGTAGATTTATTTGGTGAAGATACTATAGTTGATAGTGCAAGTCTTTGTTATGGTGATAGGACCATAAGTTCATCTGGTGCAGAAGTTCTTTCCAGCTTTGGTGAAGATAGGTTGTTTACTGAAATGCTTCAGGATAAACTAAAACCAATTGCTCGTGCCTGGGATGAATTATTGCCAGAGAGAAGAGTAGAGCAAGCTAGGAGTCTTAGACCAGTGGCAGTTTGATTATGGTTCAAGAAGTTAAAGTTATTGGAGCAGGACTTGCAGGCACAGAAGCTGCTTGGCAATTGGCTCAGGCTGGTGTGAGAGTCAAGCTTTATGAGATGCGTCCCAAGGTTAAAACCCCAGCGCATCATACTGATAATTTGGCTGAGCTAGTTTGTTCTAATTCTTTGGGTTCAGAGTTTCTTACAACTGCTCGTGGAGTTTTGATTCATGAGATGGAAAGTTTTGATAGTTTGATTATCAAAGCTGCCAAGCATGCCAAAGTGCCAGCAGGGCAGGCGCTTGCTGTTGATAGGGATCTTTTTGCTGAATATATTACTAAAGCGATCGGCGAGCATCCTAATATTGAATTGATTCGTGAGGAGTATCGTGGGGATTTGAGTCAGGAAGAAGGTTTAGTAGTAGTGGCTTCTGGTCCACTGACTTCTGAGTATTTGGCTGAGAATATTTCTGATTTGTTGAAGGGTCATTGCGAGGAGCTTGCGACGAAGCAATCTAATGCAGGGGCTAAATCAGTGAATGGGATTGCCACGTCGACTTCGTCTCCTCGCAATGACGGCGTTTGTCCTCAGGATGACAGTCCTTTTTTACATTTCTTTGATGCGGCTAGTCCAATAGTTGAAGCAAGCTCTATAAATATGGACATAGCCTTCAAAGCTTCTCGTTATGGCAAAGGCGAGACAGCTGACTATATCAATTGTCCATTTTATGAGCAAGAAGATTTTGATAAATTCTATGAAGCTTTGATGGCTGCTGAGCGAGCTCCACTGAAGGACTTTGAACAAAAATCAATCAAGTACTTCGAGGGTTGTATGCCTATAGAAGCAATTGCTGAGCGCGGCAAACAAACTATGTGCTTCGGTCCACTTAAGCCAGTGGGTTTAACTGATCCGCGTTACCCAGAGCGCAAAGCCGTTGCTGTAGTGCAATTGCGCCAGGACAATGTAGTCGGTTCTCTCTACAATATAGTTGGTTTTCAGACTAATTTGAAGTGGGGCGAGCCAGCAAGTGTCTTTTCGATGATTCCAGGTTTGGAGAATTTAGAGATTCTGCGTTATGGTGTGATGCACCAAAATATATTTATTAACTCGCCATTGTTTTTGAACAGTGATATGTCAATGAGATCCTTACGTCGCTCTGTCATCCTGAGCCCTTCAGGGCGTCAGGATCCCATTGCTCCTCAGAATGACAAGCCTAATATATATTTTGCCGGTCAAATCACTGGGGTTGAAGGTTACACTGAATCAGCTGCTACTGGTATTGTTGCTGCAAGGTCTATTTTGTCTGGATTGCTTTGCTCTGCTCTCAATGACTTACCGAGAGAAACAATGATGGGTGCACTTTCAAACTATGTTGCTAATGCTGATCCAAAACATTTCCAGCCAATCAATTCTAACTGGGGTTTGATTAACACTGAGCCTGAGAACTTAGAGAAGAAATATCGTAAGAATAAGAAGTTGAGGCAGGAATATTTGGCTAATAGGGCCTTAAAATTAATCGCTGAAAAGATCGCTGAAAAATCTTATATTTTGACCTAAAATTGTAGTATAAATGGTTATTTTATAATGATTTTGTGGTAAAATAAT
>JAPPOW010000094.1:12073-16912 GCA_028817775.1 Candidatus Melainabacteria bacterium
TCACTGAAAGGATCGCTGAAAATGACAAAGTCTGAGCCTGTTTCGTTAATGGAACCAATGTTGCCTCAAGAGGATGGAGAGCTCAATGATCTGGTGGTTGATTTAATTGCCAAAGCCAAAACTTTGGCGGGTGGCTTGAATCCAAGTTTGACTAATTCAATTTCTGATTTGGTGCGTTCGATGAATTGCTATTACAGTAACTTGATTGAAGGGCATAACACTCACCCACGTGATATTGATAGAGCACTTAATAATGACTTTGTTGACGATACTGAAAAGAGAGACTTGCAATTAGAAGCCAAGGCTCATATTGAAGTTCAGTCTATTATTGATCAAGGTGATTTTTGGCAGATTGCGAATCCTGTGTCAGTAGATTTTGTTAAGAGGGTTCATCATGAGTTCTATCAGCTCTTGCCGGAGAATTTGTTATGGGTTGAAAATTTTGATAGAACAAAACGAGTCAAAGTTATTGCCGGTGAGTTTAGGGATGGTGATGTAGTCGTGGGCAGGCATCTTGCACCTCATGCAGTCAACCTCGATAAGTTTATGGCAAGGTTTGAGCAGGCTTACAGCCTTAATAGGATGTCTAAAGTACAGAGGGTTGTTGCCGTGGCAGCTTCTCATCACAGGCTTTTGTGGATTCATCCTTTTTATGATGGCAATGGTCGTGTTGCTAGATTATTTTCTCATGCTTTGTTAAAACAGCTTGATATTGGTAGTGGCTTATGGTCTGTATCTCGGGGTCTTGCACGCAGGCATTCTGATTATAAGTTTTTATTGGAAGCTGCAGACTTGCCGCGTCAGGGGGATTTGGACGGTAGAGGTAGTTTGTCTCAAAGAGCATTGAAAGACTTTTGTAAATTTTTTCTGGAAGTTTGTATTGATCAAGTTGATTATATGTCTTCAATCTTGGAACCAAAAGAATTATTGCGTCGAATTGAACTCTATGTGCAAGATGAAATGGCAGCAGGCAGACTTCCCAAAAGATCCTTTGCTTTGTTAAGAGAGGCATTCTATCAGGGTGAATTCGCTAGAGGAGAGGCTGCAGAAATTACTGGCTATAAAGTCGCTCAAGCAAGAGTAGTTCTGTCTCAACTTGTTGCTAAGGGCTTTCTCAAATCAGATACAAGTAAGGGTCCAGTCAGACTAGCATTTCCTATTGATGCAGTAGAACGTTGGTTTCCGCAGCTTTACCCCATAGCATAAGCTAGTTGGCGTTTATCCTTGACCCTATCTTTGAACTCATCATTTGCCATAGTCTCTGATGGTTTGATATAGAAGTAATTAGCAATGGTTGAGAGCCACTGAACATAGTGACTAAGCTTGCGTGATTTTTCGTGGTCATCTTGAGAAATACTAGTTTGCCATATGTCGAGTATGTGGGCTGCTATATAGAGACTGCCAGAGATTGCGTAATTGAAGTCTCCATGAAGGATCTTGGCAATATCACAAATGATGCCACCAAAATTTCTGATGCCAGAGAAAAATGTTTTGAGGATTGGATGCACGCCGTCAGCAATCAAGCCGCCAAGTCCGCCAAAGAAATTCATATTACCACCAAGGTGCATAAGGTGGAAATCATCTTTGCTCACAAGTCGTTTGATTCCATCCCAACCACCGAAGAAGATTTCGCTAATCATTTCTTTGTAACTTTCCCAATGTTGTTTTAGATTGGACATAAAGCGTGACTTGTCAGTGATACGAGGATTGTGGGCGCTTGCCATCATGGTTGTACCACTACTTAGACCTTGAGCAAGGAACATGTCATCCACTGGCATCCAGGTTACTACTGCTGGGAATAGTAATTTGGACACACCATCAAGTGAATTATTGTCTCTAATAGAAAGTTGACCTTTGTCGGTGTAGTTGAAGAGGTTAACCATCTTTGAGACCTTCGGTGCAAGTTTGTCAAAAGCTTTGCCCCAAGACTCTGGTAAGAATTTAAAATCACCATTGAGACCGACTAATAGGTGGAAGTGGGCAGCCAGTCCAACTAAAATTTGCCAGACTCGATCTGGTACTACTGACTGTGCTTTGGCTTTTGGATTGGGTTTAGCTGTTTCAATGCCCTCAGCACTATTGAGAGCCTGAATGATTTTATCGTCTACTAGCTCTTTATTTAGATATTGTTGAGGATTGGCCGGCAGCATAAATTGGCTCACTGCTTGAGGGCGAGCGATATCTGGATTTGTATTAAGTGAACTGCCTTGCACTTAACATGTAATTATATAATATTTGAGTTTGCTAAGCTATTGCTTATGGCTACAAAAGAAGAATTCCGTATAGAAAAAGACACCATGGGTGAGATGAAAGTCCCGGTTGATAGGTATTATGGCTGCCAGACTGCTCGCTCAATTCAGAATTTTAGGATTGGCAAGGATACGATGCCAATAGAAGTAGTGCGAGCATTTGGGGTTCTCAAAAAAGCGGCGGCTTTGACTAATGCTAAGTTAGGTATTTTCGATCAGAGTAAAGCAGATTTGATTTCTCAAGCTGCTGACGAAGTTATTGATGGCAAGCTTGATGACCACTTTCCGCTGGTTGTTTGGCAAACAGGTTCCGGTACTCAGTCAAATATGAATGTCAATGAAGTGATTGCTAATAGAGCGATTGAAATTGCTGGTGGAGTGCTTGGCTCCAAAGATCCAGTACATCCAAATGATGATGTTAACAAATCACAATCATCCAATGATACTTTCCCGACAGCGATGCATATTGCAGCGACGACATTTACTTTCTCGCGCTTACTGCCAGCAATTTCTAAATTGCGTGATGCGCTTAACGCTAAGTCAGTAGCCTTTGAGTCAATTGTAAAAATTGGTCGCACTCATTTAATGGACGCTACTCCACTGACTCTTGGACAAGAATTTTCGGGCTATGTTGAGCAGTTAAACAAAGCTCTTAAGCGGGTTGACGCTGTCTTGCCTGATCTTATGGAACTTGCTCTAGGAGGCACTGCTGTAGGCACAGGACTAAATACTCATCCTGAGTTTGCACTTGCAGTCGCCAAAGAAATTTCTGAGATTACTGGTTATAAGTTTAGTACTGCGCCTAATAAATTTGAATCATTAGCGGCGCATGATGCTGTGGTGATGGCACATGGTGCACTCAAAACAATTGCAGTTTCATTGATGAAGATTGCTAATGATATTCGCTTGCTTGGTTCTGGTCCTCGTTGTGGCATTGGTGAGATTAATCTGCCAGCTAATGAACCAGGTTCTTCAATCATGCCGGGTAAAGTTAACCCGACTCAGTGTGAAGCCATGACTATGGTCTGTGCTCAGGTTATTGGTAACGATGTGGCGGTGAATGTAGGCGGGGCAACAGGTCACTTTGAACTCAATGTGTTTAAGCCAATGATGATTCATAACTATCTTCATTCTGCTCGTTTACTAGCTGACGCTTGTGAATCATTTACTGATAACTGTGTAGTAGGTATTGAAGCTAACGAGGAGAACTGTAAGAAAAATCTTGAGGAGTCTTTGATGTTAGTTACAGCACTCAATACTCACATTGGTTATGACAACGCTGCAGCTATTGCTAAAAACGCTCATGTTAAAGGTTTGACTTTGCGTGAGTCAGCATTAGAGCTTGGTCATCTTACTGATGAGCAGTTCAATGATTGGGTTAAACCTGAGGAGATGATAGGTCCCAAGGCTTAATTATGGAAAGTTGCGAGCATAGTTGCCCTTCTCAAGCTTTGACTGATGAAGTATTAGCTGGTAGGATGGCTGAGCTGAATTCAGCTTGGCAATTATTGGATGAAAGTCCCAAGAAAATTTGCCGGGATTTTAAGTTTAAGAATTTTATTGAGGCACATGAGTTTGTAGCCAAGGTCGCAGAGCTAGCAGAGGCTGATAATCATCACCCTGATATTAACTATGGTTGGGGTTTTGCCAAAATTACTTTCTATACTCATAATGCTGGTGGTTTGACCGAGATGGATTTTGCTTCAGCTGCTAAAATAGACGTCATTGCGAGCGCATGCGAAGCAATCCAGACAAAATGAATATGGGCCTATAACTCAGCTGGTAGAGTGCTTCCATGGCATGGAAGAAGTCAGCGGTTCGACTCCGCTTAGGTCCACCACTTTTAAATTTAGTCGAACTATTACTTATTTGATGCCGTGCGGCGCTACTCAAAAAGCGCCGCTTTACTAGTCTCACAGAAGTGAGGCAGCTTTGCTGCCTATAATCGTTCTAGACTCCAGCTCGAGGGACAAGGGCTTCGATCTCGATAGAACAAGGAAGAAGTCAGCGGTTCGACTCCGCTTAGGTCCACCACTTTTAAATTTAGTCGAACTATTACTTATTTGATGCCGTGCGGCGCTACTCAAAAAGCGCCGCTTTACTAGTCTCACAGAAGTGAGGCAGCTTTGCTGCCTATAATCGTTCTAGACTCCAGCTCGAGGGACAAGGGCTTCGATCTCGATAGAACAAGGAAGAAGTCAGCGGTTTGAGTCCGCTTAGGTCCACCATTTCAGACCAAGCCCACATAACCCCTCAGGAGAGCCCATACCGGCGTCTTGCACAGAGCACTTCGCCACCTGCCCAACAAATGTCTTAAAAAAGAGGTACTTGACATTTGCATACGGCTCTTATCTTGTGCTAAACTTTGGACTATGGGACTCTCATTAGGTTTTTCTCTCATTCAGAAGCAAGAGCTACGACAAAGGCAAGCCCAAGAAATGGTACAGATGCTTAAGCTTGATCTTAGGCCAGAGTTAAAGCAAGTTCTAAAAATGGTCTTGAAACTACTGCAGCAATTACTGCAAACTAACAAACTTGACCACTCTCTTTTAAAAAAATTAAATACCAGGGTTTTTGAACAGTGCAAAGA
>JAPPOW010000094.1:16922-17469 GCA_028817775.1 Candidatus Melainabacteria bacterium
GAACAAGATGTCAAATCAGTTGCACATGAAGTTGTGAGAGAGGTTGGACTTAAGCAGGCGGCGACTTTGGGCAATGCTATTAGCTTTGTCAATGAATTGGACAACTACCCATATCGATCACTTGAGGAGCTGTCTCATACTTTAAATGCAACGCTTAAAGAACAAATGGAAGAAAATTGGGATTCAGATGGTTTAGCCCTTGCTGCTCAAGAAGGACAGAACCAGGCAATGAGGCTTGTTTTAAAAGAACCAAGTTTGGGTATTCCTGGTACTCATGCAAATTTGGCTATGGTTTTAAATTTAGTGAAGCAGTCTGATGAATATAGTAAAGAAACTGGTATTCTTAATTGGGTTTTAGGTGGAGGTCTTGCTGTTGAGCTACAAACTAATCAATATACGCGAGACCATAAGGATATAGATATGCTTTGCCTAGCAAGTGAGCCAAGTTTTTTAGATACTGATAAGGTTAGAGCTGGTGACTATTTTGGGGTAATTAGTAGTGATAGTGAATATATTTCAGAACACTGTGTTGATTGTGTTGACTGGG
>JAPPOW010000031.1 GCA_028817775.1 Candidatus Melainabacteria bacterium
AGTCCGCGTCGAGACATTGAGTCGCTTCTTTGAAATAATCTTGGTAGAGCTCAAGCAAACGCTCTGAGCTACTGACTTCAAAATTATACTTACTCTGCTCGACTTCATTACGGTGATAAATATCTTTGTAATAAACTTTCTTACCATTGTGCTCATGCCAAACTAAATCAAAAACCGAATCAACATCTTGCAAGTACATGGCAATGCGCTCAAGTCCATAAGTAAGCTCGACAGCTACTGGCTTAATCTCGATACCACCAGCCTGCTGGAAATAAGTGAATTGAGTAATCTCCATACCGTTAAGCCAGACTTCCCAACCACAACCCCAAGCACCAAGAGTTGGACTTTCCCAATTGTCCTCAACAAACCTAATATCATGCTCGAGTGGATTAACCCCAAGTGCTTTGAGGCTATCTAAATACAAGTCCTGAGAATTAGCTGGATTCGGCTGCATGATCACTTGGTATTGAAAGTAATGCTGCAAACGATTTGGATTCTCACCATAGCGCCCATCAGTAGGGCGGCGGCAAGGTTCAATACAAGCCATATTCCACTCACGGTTCTCCAGTACTCTAAGGAAAGTTGCAGGGTTCATGGTACTTGCACCCTTCTCAATATCATAAGGCTGCATGATGATACAGCCCTGGTCTGACCAGAATTGATTAAGTTTAAAAATTATCTCTTGAAAAGTGATCACTACTCAATTCTAGCAAAATGTTAAAATAAGCGCATGTCAACATTACAAGTATCACTAGCCCTCGAGAGACTGAGTAGACCAGTTTTACTAACAGAGGTCAGACAACACCAAGACCTTCCTCGAGGAACTTATGAAAAAGCGGCACGCTTACTAGCTCCCAAATTAACAATTCCAGATTCTGTTATAGCAGCAGATATTGCTGACGTGAATAGAGATTTGTTCCCGAGTGGAGGTTGGTTCAATGGTGGGGAAGTGCCAGATGAAGGCAGCCTTGCGGCAAGAATTCTTGACGGTATTGGTGCCGGCGGCTTTGCAAGGTTAATGGAACAAAGAGAAGAGCTCGCAGAGCAACTTGGAGCTGCTACCATACGATTAATCGAAGATATAAACCTTAAACTTTATCAAGGCTTAAGTTACGCTGATACTAGAGGTAGACAAAACTGGATTGCAGTTGACCATCTAAGTGGCATTGTCAATCGATTAGATTTATTAAATCAAGTTCCCCAAGAAGTACTAGATGATACAGGATGGGACCCACAAGAAACAATTGACTCTGTAACTAGCTACGCTACTCTTGTACTAGCCAAGACTTATGCACGCTTACACCCTCCTCGTCAAAGCAATGACCCCACAGGGCTACATAGCTAATTTATTTCCAATCTAATGAAGCTAAATTATAATCAAGGAGTCCAGCAAGCTCTTGATTACTAGCTTGATACCGGTCACCCACCTTCTGGACAATAATTCGCTTGAGCCTAGCGTCAAAGAAATCATGCACAAATCCTGGAATCAAAGCATCCAAAGCAATAATCTTGTTATAGCCGCCACCTTCTCCACCCAAAGCTTTATTCGTGCGAACTGTTTTCTTACCACTAGCAGCAGGATTTAACCTAGTCTTGGCAAACAATTTATTACTCTGCCTCAAAAATATCGAACTTGAACTTGAGATACGCTTGTTAGCTGCCTGCACATAAGGCAAATCTTGAGCTTGCGGCAAGCCTACTAAATCAGTGATCTTAGAGCAAAATTCGGCTGGATCTTGTTTGAATAATTCAAATGGCAAAACCAAAACTTGCTCGCGCCCAAATTTTTCGTAGTAGTACTTAACCAATGGCAAATAATCAAAGTGAGCAAAATCAAAGGCTGGCATCACTGATTGATTACGGCTCGGTGGTTCTAAGTAGTCCTCAATTGAACAAGGACCACCAACTCTAACATATTGAATATAGGTAGAGAGTATCGCTGAAAGCTGCTCGCGAACTACAATCAAGACCTTGGCTTCTGGAAAACTAGCATACAAACGATCAGCTAATTCTTTACTGTCATAACCTCCAGAATGAGGATTACCACAAAGCCGCTCATTACTAATTACAGATACTTCATCACCATCAACTAATGAATCATAGTAAGCGCGCAAGTCAGCAGCGTCAAAATCAAAACTACGCGGCAAGATCAAGCGATCACGAATATCAGCTTGAGCAAAATATTTCTTAAAGCCATGTCCTTCAAACAAATTAGCTTGCAACCAGCTCGATGCTGTTTTGTGATAGCCAATATGAACAAGTATGGGTTTATTTGCCAAAACTAATCTGCAGCCTCAATTGCATCAGCACAAACTTAAGTAAGTTGGCTGCGATCGTTGCCTGCACAGCTCCAATGATACCAAAGCGTGGAATTAAATAAAAGTTCAAGCCAATATTGGTCACAACACTAATCACCTGGACCCAATTTCTGCCTTGATGATCGCCTTTGGAAGCCAGTAGCATATCAGGTGAAATATTCATAAACCAAATCACCGCAATGAATGCAAACCAAGGAGCTAATTCAATTGCCGCTTGATACTCAGCGCTAAAGAACTTTGCCAGTAATGGCTCAGAGAAAAAATAGATTCCTAATGACAGCGGCAAACCAGTGACCAGCAAAATTATTAGTAACTTTTTGACTATTGGCTTGACACTCTCTTCATCTTTAGCCTGATGCAATTGCGGTAAGAAAACTTGTTTAATTGAATTAGGAATCACCCGAATCAAACGATTGAGTTTTGATGGAATCGAATAGAAAGCCACAGCACTTGGACCAATCAGGTAATTAAGCATCAATCTATCAACTTTGTTCTGGGCGTTGTCTAAGAAATCAAAAATACCATAGAGAGTTGATTCCTTCATCAATGGCAGGATATCGGGCAGAGACAAACGTGGACGAATCAAATTGATAGTAGCGATAAAAGAAACCACAAACTTAAAAACCTCCATCAAGACAAAGGCGTAGACTAGCTCCAGCAAACCGCCACCTAGATAGTGCAGCACCACAAAAACCAAACTTAGTTTCACTAATTTATTGAGCGCGCTGATACTAGCTACTAATTTAAATTGATTAAGTGCCCGGCGCACAATACCAAAAATATTGCCCATACTAGTCAGCAGTTCCATGATCACATAAAGACCAATGATTTTGACCAGGTTAGAATCTTGGTTGAATTTAACTCCAAGGAAATAAACTACTAGACCAATCGGGATACCAACTATAAGCCGTACCAGCAGCGCATTACCCATTGCCTCGCGCAAACCTTCCTGAAAACCTTGGGCATGTTTGGAGGCGTATTGGTAGATAGAGTTTTTGAAGCCCATAGTAAAGAAGAAACTAAACATCTGCACAAAAGCTTCACCGGTCATCAGCAAACCAAGCTCATGTGGTTTGAGATATTTGGCAATTAATACTGTGACCAAAGCAGTAGCTGGAATTGCAACCAGGTTACTAATCCCCATATACGAAAATGATTTAAAGAGCTTTGGCTTTGTTTGCATGAAATTTCACTCTATGAGCTAGGGCGTCTTCAATAATCTTATCAATGGAATCGAACTCTGGCTGCAAAAGACCAATCTCCAAGGCTTTGGTGTTATCAGCAACAAGCGCATCTGGGTCTCCAGCCCGGCGCTCAGCTTGCTCAGCAGGTACTGGCTTACCGGCAACCCGCTCGATAGCTTCAAGGATTTCCAGGATAGAGAAACCATGTTTATAACCAAGGTTGTAAGCTTCATTGAGACCACGCTCTTCTTGAAATAAAGCCAGTGCGTTGATATGAGAGCGCGCCAGGTCAACCACGTGAACATAATCGCGCACCGCAGTACCATCAGCCGTATCATAATCACTACCAAAAATCTTGAAACCTTGACGCTGCCCAAGGAGCGCATCAAGTGCTATTGGAATCAAATGAGTCTCTGGATCATGCTCCTCACCAAGCTCGCCATAGGCGCCAGCCAGAATTAAGTAACGCGATGCAATAT
>JAPPOW010000019.1 GCA_028817775.1 Candidatus Melainabacteria bacterium
AAGAAACAGAATTTCATGGTGATGGTTCCTATGAACATTACTTCTTTAATGATGTAGCTAATTCCAACGATGGCTATGATGGTTTGATTCAATATAGAGTTGAAGCTCATACACCACTATATAAACTTGGTGGTCATGACGGACGCTTGGTTACAAGAATGCAAGGTTTTGGTTATCTCGATGATGATATTGGAGATTTCTTGGATGATCCGCTAATTGAATTGCCTGAAATTTTTGTGCAAGATGATTTTAAAGTTTTTGGTCATGATTCAAGTTTTGTGGCAGGTAAATTTGCAGTAAGAAGATTCTTTGCTAAGAATGAAATAGTAGCTGATCCCTTTGATATTGGTGAGAGTAGCTATTTTGGTTCACCAGCCAACTCACTCAAACCTCTCAATTTCCTCAATATGATGAGAGCAGATGGGGATTTATCTCCAGACCCAGTGATAAGCCCAAATGTTTTCACTGGTAGTTATGGTTTCATGTATTCAATCAAAGACAATGACGGAGACAAGTTCTGGACCGATGGTTGGGGTTTCAAACAAGCTTTGTTAACTAATAAGGTAGAAAATCTGGGAGACAATTTCTTTAGTGTTACAGAGCTTAACAAAAATTGGGGTAAGAAATATCCTGGCTACAGTGCAACTGGAGTTGTTTTTGGTCAAGGTGATGTACTTCCTCAACCAGGCAAAGCGCTCGGGGATCCAGGCGGAGTGATTATGCTCTATTCAAGCTTGGTACAAAGAATCAAGCGCGCAGATCTTTATTATCACCTAACTAAGTTCTACCAAACAAGTGCCACCCAAGAAGAGTTCAGTACTATCTTCTTTAATATTGGTGGTTACTATAATTTCAAGAATTCTGATCGTGCTGGCTTCCATGGACTCTGGTGGCAAAATCAATTCAATAGACGCAGCCCTATTTGCTTCATTGCTGATTACGTTCATAACTTCAGTGATAATGTCTTTGGCTCACTCTATAGTATCTACTACTATGATTTCCCAAATCCCACTCTAGATACCTATGAAAGCGACAATAGCTTTAGCTTTGGTGGGGCTTTGACTTACCACTTCTAAAGCCTAAGCTAATACGCTATACTTATCTGGTTCATGGCTGAACCAAAGAGATTTTTAATAGTAGGGGCTGGCTTTACAGGAGCGGTTATTGGGCGCGAACTGGCTGAAGCTGGTCATATTGTTGAAATTATTGACCAGCGCAATCATATTGCAGGTAATTGTTATAGTCAGCGTGATGAGCAAACCGGGGTCTTGGTTCATAAATACGGACCGCATATTTTTCATACTGATAACCAAGAGGTCTGGGATTACGTTAATCGCTTCGATAATTTCAAGCCATATATCAATCGAGTCAAAGCTGTCTCACAAGGCAAGGTCTTTAGTTTGCCAATCAACTTGATGACTATTAATCAGTTCTATAACAAAACTATGAACCCGGATGAAGCTCGTCAATTTATCGAAGAGATTGCTGACCTCACTATCCAAGATCCACAAAGTTTTGAAGAGCAAGCGATGCGTTTCATCGGTAAAGATCTCTACAAAGCATTTTTCTATGGCTATACCAAGAAACAATGGGGGCTTGAACCCAAGGAATTACCAGCCAGCATACTCAAACGTTTGCCGGTGCGCTTTAACTATGATGATAATTACTTCAACCATAAGAACCAAGGCATGCCAGAACATGGCTATACCCATGTCATAGAGGGGATTTTGAAGCATCCCAATATCACTATCAAGCTTAATACTGATTATGAGCATCAAATGAGGTCGGGCTATGATCATCTCTTCTATAGTGGACCAATCGATCAATACTTTGATTATGAGTTAGGAGAACTTGATTACCGCACTTTGCGCTTCGAGGAGTTTAGAGCTGAAGGTGATTTCCAAGGTACCGCTGTAATCAACTACTGTGATATTGAAGTGCCGTATACCCGCATCAGTGAGCACAAACATTTTGCACCATGGGAAAGCCATGAGAGAACAATTTATTTTAAAGAATATAGTGCTAAGCATGAACCAGGCAAGACCATTCCTTACTATCCAATTCGGCAGGCTAAGGAGAAAGCTGTCCTTGTTAAATACTGGGAAAGAGCTCGGCTAGAGCAGAATGTTAGCTTTGTTGGCAGATTGGGCGGTTATCGCTATATGGATATGGATGTCACTATAGCTGAAGCACTCAAAACAGTTAGGGAGTTTATTGCAAATGAAAAAAATTGCAGCGACAATCACCACGTATAATCGCCTTGAGAAACTCAAAAAATCACTTGAGCATGTACTTGCTCAAGACATTGACTATGTAGTGATAGTCAATAACGCTTCTACTGATGAGACCAAAGATTGGCTTGCTAGTCTAAGCGATGAACGCTTGCATATTTTAAACTTGGATGAGAATACTGGTGGAGCTGGTGGCTTCTATCATGGTTGCAAGTATGCTACCGAGAAGCTCGATGCTGACTGGGTTTTGATCTTTGATGACGATGCTTACCCGCGTGACGATTTGATCAGCAAATTCAAAGCGCTTGAAGTCTCAGAAGATACTGGTGCTGTCAGTTGCAAAGTAGTAACTCCAGACGGCAAAGTAGCTGACTTCAACAGACCGGGTCTTAATCCGTTTAAGTCATTGGGCAGATTAATCAAGTACTTCTTTGTCAGAGATAGTCACTACCTAAGTTACGACCAACTAGAAAAATCTAATGATATAAGTGTTGATTACTCGAGCTTTGTTGGTTGCTTCGTCAAAACCAAAATCATCAAAGAAGAATTGGGTTTACCTCGCAAAGAATTATTTATCTACTGTGATGATTGGCTCTACACACTAGAACTATCCATGCTTGGTTACCGCAACGCTTATCACTCAGACCTGGTTTTCTATCATGATTCAGCGACCTTTGTTGATAATTATGATGACCAGATCTGGAAGAAGTACTATGCTTACCGTAACTCCTTACTTTTCTATAGAACAGCTGCGGGATTAGTATTCCCGTTAGTATTTCTAATGAAGCTAGCTAAGTGGCTATTTGACACAAGGCTCTATAAGAAGAAAAAAGAATATCTTGGCACTTTAGTACGCGCATGCAAAGATGGTTTGTTTAGCGCCGTCATTGCGAGGAACGGAGTGACGAAGCAATCTAATGCACAGGTTCTGCTGCCATCATGAAGAATAATTCTGAATTAGCCCTACTCTATCAAGAAGAGCAACAAGAGCTGGTACCTAGCCACCAGGATAAAGTGACTGTGATCATGGTCACCTATAATAAGCACAGATACATTCGTGAATTGATTCTATCCTTTGAGCACCTTAATTATAATCGTGACTTACTCGATATTGTAGTTGTTGACAATGCTTCAGCCGATGGCACTGAAAAAAAACTACGCGAGGAGTTTGGAGATCAAATTACTATCATCCAGACTGGAGCTAATCTTGGCGGCGCTGGGGGTTTCAATACTGGTATGCGCCATGCAATTGAAGAGCTTGATAATGAATATATTTGGCTACTTGATAATGATGTGGTGGTACATCCCAACTCACTTAATTGGTTGCTGGACACCATCAAATCCAATCCTGACGCTGCTGCTGCTGGCTCAATGATCTTACAACTTGATCAGCCAGAGACTATTAGTGAAGTGGGAGCGTTTATGGATTGGGGCAAAGCTAGAGTTGCGATGCAGCAAGCTGGCGAGAAGTTCTCCACTGAAAGTGAAGACTTACTCAAAGAACGCAAAGTAGAATACTGCGCTGCAGCCTCCTTGCTCAAAACCCGTAAGTCAATCACTGAACTTGGTTACTGGGATGATTTATTTATTCACTTTGATGATGTTGATTGGTGTTTGCGCGCACCAAAGCACGATATGGCAATCTATTGTAATCCTCGCTCAATAGTTTTTCATGAGTCACTGCCGTGCAAGCAAGCAACTTGGATCAAGTACTACAA
>JAPPOW010000091.1 GCA_028817775.1 Candidatus Melainabacteria bacterium
CTGCCAAATCTGTAGAATTAATAGAAAAAATCAAAGCCAATTTCAAAGCAATGCCCAAAACAAAATCTTCTACGGTTACTATCGATATTGATAATGTAAGTTTATACTAGTTACCAAGCGCTAACAGAGTCTTGAGCCTGATCAAAAAGCTCATTAACAAAATCTTCAGTAAAGATAGAACTATCCAAATTAAACTTCTTAATCAATTTAGCTAAATTATTCTCTTGCAAAACTTGATCAATTGCTTCTTGGTTAATTTCACCAAGTTCAAACAATCTTGCATAAATCTCAACCAATAAATTCGCCTTAGTAAACTTTGCGACATCCTGCTGAAACCTAGCCAAGCTAACAAGCTCAGGGACAAACTTCCAGCTCTCTAGTATCTTGGCAGAAAGTTCTAAGTGATTGATACCAAAGATTTGTTTCTCAAGCTCCAAGCGTTTCATCGAATCAGTTTCTGTTTGCACTAACTGATAGTCTGTTGGATAGTTTGCACGGAAAACAATACTACCTAGGTTGTGAAAAAGAGCCAGCATAAAACTCAAATCATTGAAGTTCCCACCCTCATCTAAGATGGCACAATGCTTGCCACAACTCCCAGAAATAAACACACTTCTCAACCAAAGTTTAGGGTCTTGAATTACTTGTTTGGCAGCAATCAGCAGTACAATATTTTTAATGGCATTGAGGCCAATATAATCAACGACCTCCAACATATTAGTGAAATGTATTCTGGCACCAACTGCAGCAGAATTGGCATACCTGAATACAGCAGCGGCAACAACTTCATCAAAGTAAATCAAGTTAGCAACTTCTTGACGTCCCGCATTTGGGTTATTAAGCATTGAAATGAGCTCTGTGGCCGTTGCCGAAAGACTAGGTAAGTCTTCAGCCTGCTTCATTACAGCTGTGGTATCGTGGGTTTTAAACATAGTACTGATATACCCAGTCTCATATCCATACTAATATTCTACCTTAATGCTGCAAAGCAAAATATTCTTCTTATTAGCAAGTTCTATAGCCTGCTTCTGGTCAACAAAGAAAGTCTGCCCAGCTTCTATTGCAAGAATGCTGTTTCTAGGCATAGTTTTGACAGTTTCCAAGCCAATAGTTGGCACATCAAATCTATTGTCTTGATCTGGCTTACTCACCTTACAAACTGTGATGCGATTATCTTTGAACAGACCAAAAGATTTTGCTGCTCGTTTAATCGCTTTGTTGGTACCTTCAATTGCTTCCACAGCAATAACTGCCTTGTTCTTTACTACTACTGTCTGCCCAATATCAAGCCTGGCAATTTCTTTAGCCATCTTCAATCCGTATTGAATCTCTTCAAGCTCTTCACTACTAATTTGACGTTTGGTGAAAGTTTGCTCAGCCGGGAAATAGTCACGTAAATACTGAGTTTGATCAATGACATTAAAACCATGTTCTTGTTCAAGAAATTCAAGCAAACGAAAATGCAAAGAATCATCATTTAGATTAGATAGATCTTTAATTTTACTTAGCAGCTCAGGATCAAGCCTATGAATATTTTTAAAGAAATCTAGCTTCGGCACTTTACCGATGAACGCAATATCTTTGATAGCTTTAATCTTGGCAAGTTCAAGCATCGAGCTCACCTCTACTGGTGAGAATTGATGCACTTCAAAGTCAGCAATTAGTTTTTGGTATATTTCTTGATTCAGCGCAAAGATCAGAGGTTCAATTCCCACAGAACGCACTGACTGCGCAAGTTTTACCGGTAGCTCACCATGACCAGCCACTATCGCTAATTTAGTTTTGCTTTTGGTCGTCATGCTTTCATGCTCTGGCCCTGGATACTTAGACCTTGATTGGCAAGCCCAAACCAATCAAGAATTGTAGCACCAATATCAGCAAAACTCTCTCTAGTACTAAGATCTTTAGCTTCCAAACTTTGGTTATAGACTAAGATCGGCACATACTCACGGGTATGGTCAGAGCCAGCAGCAGTAGGATCACAACCGTGATCAGCACTAACCATCAACACATCATCTTCATTCATTGCTGCAAGTAAATCAGGGATGCGCTCATCAATGGCTTCAAGAGCTCGGCAAAATCCTTCAGGATCGCGGCGATGTCCATAATTAGCATCAGTCTCAACTAAGTTAATAAACAAAACTTCTTGCTCTGCTTTAGCTGGACTTTGAACTTGTTTAATAAATTTGTCCAAGCCATCTGCATTATCAGCAGTGTGAATATTTTCCGGCACTCCAACTCCAGCAAAAATATCCTGGATCTTACCAAAGCCAATCACATGACCACCATGCTCCAGAACCAAATCCAAGACTGACTTTGCATGAGGCAAGACTGAATAATCATGACGTTTATCTCCAAGTCGCACATATTTCATATCTGCTGCTTTGATGTCATCCTGAGGAGCCACAGGCGACGTCAGGATCTCCCCGTCCTCCCAGCTTGGATTACGGTGATAAGGTCTTGCAATAATTCTTGCAACTTCATGCTCACCACGCATAATCTCACGAGCAATTTCACACCACTTGTACAAAGTTTCAAGTGGCACCACATCAACATCACAAGCAATTTGCAAAACTGAATCAGCACTAGTGTAAACAATTGGTTTGCCACTAGCTACATGTTCATCACCAAGCTCATTAATGATAGTAGTACCACTAGCAGTGCAGTTGCCAAGTACTCCCTCTACTGCACATTGCTTGCAAAGCTCAGCAATAATTTCTGGAGGGAAACCATTAGGGTAATAAGGAAATGCTTTATTAGCCTTGATCCCCATCATCTCCCAATGACCAGTAATAGTATCCTTGGCTGGATTAAGTTCTGCCATCTTACCGTAACTGCCAATTGGCTGATCAATTGCAGCTAAGCCTTCAAGCTGAATAATGTTGGCTAAGCCTAATTTTTGTAGATTGGCTAATTTAATGCCGCCCAAGTTTTGAGCTGCATAGCTGCAACAACTAGCCAAAGTATTAGCAGGCGCCACTTCGTCATAGTCAGCCCAATCTGGCTGGGAGCCAACACCCAAGGCGTCTATAATCATAACTATTGCTCGTTTAGCCATTTCAATAAGTAAGTATAGAATAGAAAGCCCTTCAAGTGTTTACTGTCAAGTACCCCTCTTTTTTGACTACATGACGGTAGTCATCAAGGGCAAAAACCCTCATTATTGTAAAAAAGGTGTGTAAGATGATAAAATTTAGATAATCTCATGCGGTCAGCAATAATCACAGCTAAAACACTAGAATCGATTGAAAAGACGTTAACTAGACGTGAAGTAACAGATATTGAGTCAAAAGCCAATGCTATTTTCTCATTTAAAGCCTACATTGAAAAACAAGACTGGTCTCAAACTTTTGAACCAGGGCAATCAAAATTTTGTGATGCTGGTGATGGCTGGAAAGCTGCTCTAGAAATAAAGTCTTGTAGAGGAACGCCTAATCTGTTGTTAAAGAATGATCAACTAGATGTTAGTGTATCAATTGGTTTTAGATGTCCGTTCAACGCAATTTTGTCCGGGAATTTTCATGATTACATTACCGGAGCAGACGAAGAGTCAAACCTGTGTCAAGCCATCTTAAACTTAGATCTTGCAATAACAAGAACTATCGAACAAAATCAACAAGAGCAACAAGAGACTCGAAGAGGCGAAGCTGAAGCTCTTTCCTCAGATAAGTAAAGTGGAACGTCAAGCCTTATCTATTGAATCCCAGTCTGAGGGCTTATGTGAGGTTGAGGGAGAATGATGAGTCCTTGGATCTGTAATTTCCGTAGGAAATTACACAAAAAGAATCAACTCCGCTTTAAAAATCTTTGATTTTTAAAGACCGCTCAATCATCTAAACCATCTCACATTACAGTCACATAATTCCCCTGAGTCCCCAGTTACCGGCGGCTC
>JAPPOW010000187.1 GCA_028817775.1 Candidatus Melainabacteria bacterium
TTTGCTTCCTAGGTTTGGGATGGTATATTACAATAAGTAAGGAGTTTAAGTATGTCAGGTTACCCCGTTGAACTTTGGATTATGGTATCGATATTTTTGTCTGTGCCTATCCTCTTGTCATTTATGGCTCTATGGGCTTTATACAATCCTCCTCATACATGGAAATTTGATCCTATTAGATGGATTTGTGAGCCTAGCTACCGTAGAAGCCTAAGACAAGAAAACCAAAGCCAAGTATATTAAATAAAACCCACCACAGCTTAGTAAAACTTGGTAATTAAGCTGTGATTTAAGTTTCAAACTTATATACAAAACTAAAGTAGAAACTATAGCCAAGCTGGCACAAATGATTGCAATTGGACTTAGTACCCATGGAGTCATCACAATACCTATGACGCAAGGTATGCTAGCTTGGAATACCATAGCGCCACTCAAGTTGCCCATGGCTAGTACATCCTTACCTTGAGATGACCAGATCCAGCTATTAACTTTCTCTGGTAGCTCTGTTGCTATCGGACTAACAATCAAACTCAAGACTAGTGGGCTGACGGCAATCATTTCAGAGATATGTTCAACTCCTTCGACAAAACCATGAGCAAAGAAAATAATGCCACCCAAGCCTATTAAAGTCTGTAGCACAACTGTAAACATATTGACTTTAAGTTTGAGATACCTTTCCATATAGAGTATCGGGCAATCAACAATAGCGTAATCGCCAGAAAACTCTTCCTGAGAGGCTTGGTAGGTAACCATCAAGTAGTTGATATAAAGTAGGATGATCACTAGACCTACTATTAGTCTAAGAATAAAACTAGCATCATCAAAACATTGATTCATTATCCCTGGATGAAAGATATGCATGATCTTAAGCCCAAGCTCAGTTGAGCAGACTTGTTCAATGATTCGAGTAAGGTAGTCTGATGAAAGACTAGTCGCTAAGATTGCTATTAGAAAGACTTTGAGGAAATATTTTAGATCACGCTCTAAGTGTACTGGATTGACTTTGAGTAGATCGGTGCCACGTGACTTGCGGTGCAGAAAGATACTTAATCCAAGTAAGAACATAGCAAGAGTTGTTAGTAGAAATGGAGCACCCAAGATTGCGCCAATTGCTATATCATGTTTAGTGCTAACAGCTTCCGCGCCTGCCTGGCTTGCCATATAGATTGCTACAAGTGGCAAAATTGTTTCTGGTAGAGCAGTACCGACAGCAGCAAGCACGCTACCAGTAAACTCGTGACCAATATTTAATTTCTCACCTAGGTTTTCAATTGCGTTAGTGAAGATCTCGCAAGACACCAAGATTCCCAATAACAATAAAACTATTTGCAGCCAATAGAGTATATCTGCCATGTCTTTATTCTAGACTAATTCAGGCTGAACAGCCAGGCTTGGTTTGATTTTACTGACAAGATCTGTTAAATCTGAAAAATTAAAAGCAACTGGGGCTAGGCGCTTGACTGCCATGTATCTAGCGCCTAGGCTTCCTACTCCAGCTGCTCCTCCGAGACCGTAGAGCCCGTATTCTGTTTGGGCGGTACAGGCCCCACTGCCTAGCATGGCAAGACCATCTATAGCTTTGAGTAATCCGTATCCTATTTCCTCTCTAAAAGTATCTGCAATTCGCATGCTTGCAATTCCTGAAGCAGCCCCCACTGTCCCTGCTTGTAAATTATTCATTTCTCTCTCCGTTCCGTCCCCTACTAAACTTCCATTTGGTTAATGCTGTATTTGCTCAAGACAGTAGCTACTCGTTGATCTTGAGCTTCAGCTTGATTACGATCAGCATTAGCAGTCCTTGAGAACCATCTTGCTTGTGCTTGCTTGCGGTAGCTAGCTGCTGCTCTCTCTGCGTCCAGAATTGATTGTAAATCTTGATCCATGGCTTGCAGTTCTTCTTTGCCCATATTTTTGTTCTTAGCAATGATTTTTTTACTGATAGTAAATCTTCTTTGAGCATCGTGCAAAGCTGTTTCATTAACTGCACTTGGATTGGCATCATATTTAACTTGAGCCATTGTTAGATCGTGCTTGAGATGCTTAACCTTAGCTTTAGCAGCTTTGGAAACTTTGGCTAGATCTTTGACTTGATCTGCTGCTTTTTGTGCTTGTTTTTCATGCTGCTTGATTGCTTTTTTGCCTGCTTTAAGACTTTGACGATTGGCTTTGATATCATCAGCACTCATACCCTTATTAAGACTGATTGCAGCAGGTGCTTTGCGTTTGCCACTCTTGCCGCTATACTCACTTAAGTCTTGAGCTTGCTGAGCGAGGCTTGCTTGCTGGTTTTCAAGATTTTGGTATTGCTCAAGCATGGTGCCACCCCTGTTGATGCCACTAGCTTGGTGTCCTACAGCGTCACTCGACATCGCTCCCATTAGTAATGCTGGAACCAGCATACTGGCAAAACCACTGCGTGCCTGCCCAAAACTATAGTTAAAGACATTACCCAGTACTCCAGCTACTATATTTGGTGCAGTTGCTACTGATTCAATTAAAGATTGGGCGAATAATTTAACTATTGCCGTGCTTCTTTGATCAAGCCCACGGCTTGCTCCCACCTTGTTTACGTTATTCAAAATTTTCTCTCCTCTCCACTATCCCCTGTGGCTTAAGGTATAAAGTAATACCTATTAGATTTTTGATAAGATATTCGCTATGAAAACAAAAATTTCTTTGGATGGCGTTTGGCAGCGTATTGATCAAATCAAAAAAGCTAATCAAATCAAGGTTCTAGAAGCCTTTAAGCAAGCGGGGGTGCAGAATTCTCACTATGCTTGGGTGACTGGTTATGGCTATGATGATCTAGGAAAGGACAAGCTCGATGAGCTATATGCTGCTTATTTCAATACTGAAGCAGCTTTGGTGAGACCGCAATTAGTTTCTGGTACTCATGCAATTGCTAGTGCTATTTTTGGAAATCTCAACTCTGGTGATCGTTTAGTGGCAATTGGTCAACCCTATGATACTTTGCAGACTGTTTTTAATAAGTGGTCTAAGAAGTTTGGTATTGATTATTACCCTAATGTCATCCTGAGCGAAGCGTCAGGATCCCAGTGTGGCATTAAAGAGATCCTGACGTCGCAAGCTCCTCAGGATGACAAGAGAAACCTATTCTTCATCCAACGTTCTCGAGGCTATGAATGGCGCGACTCATATTCATTGAATTTTATTGCTGAATTGATTGAGCAGATCAAGAGCAATAGCCCTCAAGCTATAGTTTTTGTTGATAATTGCTATGGCGAATTCACCCAAGAGCAGGAGCCTACAGATATTGGTGCTGATATCATAGCTGGTTCTCTCATTAAAAATCCAGGTGGTGGGATTGTCGCTGCTGGCGCATATATAGCTGGGCGTGAGTCACTAGTAGAGAATGCAGCAGAGTTTATGACTGCACCTGGTATTGGCAAACATGGCGGTTGTAATTTTGATCAGACTCGTTTGATGATGCAAGGATTTTTTATGGCGCCACTGATTGTCAGTGAAGCACTCAAGGGCATGAGCTATGCTGCTAAAGTTTTTGAGGAGCTTGGTTTAGAAACTTTACCGGCTTATGATGCTGAACGCAATGATATTATTCAAGCAATTAAATTCAATAACCGTGATAAATTAATCGAGTTTTGCCGCTTGGTACAAACTAATTGCCCGGTTAATTCAATGTTTGCACCTGTGCCTGATGCTATCTCTGGCTATGATGATGAGATTATAATGGCATCGGGTTCATTTATTGAGGGCTCTAGTATAGAACTTTCTGCAGATGGTCCACTACGTGAGCCATATATTGGTTATTTCCAGGGCGGTCTTAGTTCTGCCCACACTATTTATGTAGTGGACCTAATTGCTGAGGCTCTATCCAAAG
>JAPPOW010000111.1 GCA_028817775.1 Candidatus Melainabacteria bacterium
CTTGAATTCATATCCTAATAATCACAGGGGCTTGTTGCGTCGCAACGAGGCAAAGACGGGAACCTGAAAATTAATAAACTAGTCTAATAAAACATTGGGTCCATTTTGGAAGGATCAAAGGTGACCAAAAAAGAGAGGTAAAAAATGAACGAAGTTCTGACTCGGCTGAAAGATGTCGGTCTGTCTACATGGAATGCAATAGTTGACCCTATGACTGCATACTTACCAAGTTTACTAGTTGGTATTGGAATATTAATAGGTGGTTGGCTCATTGCAATAGTTGTTTCAAATATTGTGGCTTGGACTATCCAAAAAACTACTTTGGATAAAATTTTATCGACTTCATTGGATATTGATGGTGGTGGAAAGAACTGTCCTGTGACAAATGGAGTCAAAACAATTGTCTATTACTTAATTTTGATGCTATTTGTTGTTGAGGCTTTCAAGAAGTTAGATTTAGGTTTAGTTACAGCGCCAATCAGTGAAATGATCAATCAAATATTTGATTTTGCTCCAAATCTTCTTGGTGCACTTGGTCTTTTGGTTTTGGCTTGGGCACTTGCTACAATCTCCAAAAAATTAATTAATGGTGTGCTTGATGCAATTAAGTTTGATGAATTAGTTTCAATGAAGGCTGGAAAGAGCAAAGATTCAATCCATCTTACAAGCTCAATTGCAGAAACTGTTTACTGGTTAGTAATGCTATTAATCTTACCGAGTGTTCTTAATTCTTTAACTTTAACCAGTGTTGTAGCACCACTCAATAATATGTTTAGTGAGCTGCTTGGACACTTGCCAAATATTCTTAGTGCAGCAATCATCCTACTTGTAGGTTGGTTCTTAGCAAGAATTATCCAAAGAGTTGTAACCAACCTACTTACCAGTGTTGGTGCTGACAATTTGATTGATGGACTTGGTTTAAGTTCTATCTTTGGCAAGGCTAAGCTGTCTGAAGTGCTTGGTATGGTGACTTATGTCTTTGTACTTTTCCCTGTATTGATCCAAGCATTAGACGCACTGGCGCTTGAAGCTGTTGTGAAACCAGCTAGCGATATGTTGGCTCAAATATTAGATGCAGTACCAATGATCTTTGCAGCACTGATTATGATTGCTTTAGCTGTAATTGTTGGACGCTTTGCTTCTAACTTGGTTGGCAACCTACTTCAGTCTGTTGGTTTTGATAATGTGATGTCATGGCTTGGAGTTGGTCACGAGGCACCTAAGAATGATGCTTCCAGACCTTCAACTGTTGTAAGTAAGCTTGTACTTATTGCTGTCATTCTCTTTGCGAGTGTGGAAGCATTCAATATGCTTGGATTAACTGCAATCGGTGGGATGTTACAACAGTTTATTGCTTTTGGTGGAAAAATCATTCTCGGTATCATTATTCTTGCAGTGGGCTTTGTCCTTTCTAACCTTGCAAGTAATGCTATCAAGGGTGCAGCAACCACTCATGGTGAACTGCTTGCAGGCATCGCTAGAATAGCTATTCTGATCATCGCATCAGCAATGGGTTTACAAGAGATGGGTCTTGGTCAGGAGATCATTACTAACGCATTCTCTTTACTCTTTGGTGCAATTGCAGTAGCTATCGCACTTGCTGTTGGACTTGGTTGTAAGGATATTGCAGCTAAGGAAGTTGAGAAACTTCTTAAGTCTCTAAAGTAATTGATTACTAAATTATGCACTGTTAAAGCCCTCGCATTTGCGGGGGCTTTTTTATTGTTCTTTCATCCACTCTACTAATTGTTCTATATGAAGTTTATAAGCTTCTGGATGAGCTTTAATTCTGCGCCCATGTCCGGGCAGTAGCCATGCCCAATAGTATTCAATCAATTTTTCCACTGATTCAATTTGTTTGTCCCAAGAATATTGGCAATAGCGCTTCCAAGAAATTAATTGATTGAGCCGAGCTGAGTATGAGATATGATCGCCAGAGAATAAAAATTGGCGTTTATAATTTAGTAATAAGTGTCCTGCTGTATGCCCTGGCGCGTGAATAATTGCTAGTTCATCTTCTGAGTCTTCCAGTTTGGAATGATAGTCATGCTCTATGACTATTTCAGCATTTGGGATTCGATCACATAGTTCTTTGTGATGAATAATTCTTTGGGCTCCAAAATGTTCATGGAATTTTTGGTGATCCGCTAGATCATCTTTGTGTGTAAGGAAGATATACTTGAGACCTCCCAGTTCTTCTAATTTGGAAACCAGTGCTGGAGTGAAACGAGGGCTGTCAACTAAAATATTGCCAGCCTCACGTTGAATGAAATAACTTGTGGCACCGAAAGATTTTTCTGAATGGTAACCGCAGTGATAAACATTGTCCTCAATCAGGATAGGGAAACTATTTTGTACTGATTTGATATCAATTTCTGAGCCGGTGTAGCCGATAGAAGCAGTAGGACAGGAGATCAGTGCCTGCATGGCTTGAACTTGTTCTTGTTCTGTTGTCGCTTCCTTAATTACCGCTGATTTGCCGTTGATATAGTCATATATACTTGGTGCCATCCAACGACAGGTGTCACAATCGATGCAAGTTTCATCGACATAGAAGCTCGATTCTTTGTTTTCTGGGCGTTTGAGCTTGATTTGAGCCATTAATTCAAAGTATAGCTTCTGTCATCCTGAGCTCCAAAGGAGCGTCAGGACCTCATTGCTATTTCGCAACCTAGGGAGATCCTGACGTCGCCTACGGCTTCTCAGGATGACTATTAACCACTTCTTAATCTATTATGTGAATAAGTAGTCCATGAGGGTGAGAATACTCATATTTTTATCTGTAGTTTTGAGCTTGGTTTGGGGCCAAAAACCAGCCAAGGCACTTAAATTGCCAGAGGTTTTTTCGCCTAATAGTTTGGCCCAGGACAGCCACGGTAATACTTATATCGCTGCAATGCGCGAGTCAAGCGTATATAAGATGGATACAGAGGGCAAGGTTTTCTTGTTTGCCGGTGTTGGGCAGAAAAATTTTAAAGAAGGCAAGAGATTAGAGGCTGCGTTCCGTAATCCTTATTCTGTTGCAGTTGATTCCAAGAATAACATTTATGTAGCAGATTCCGGTAATAATCGTATCCGTAGAATTGATGCTAAGACAGGACTAGTTTCAACCTTAGCTGGTTCAAGCACAGGGCATGCTGACGGCAAAGCCAGTGAAGCTAGGTTTAATTTTCCATATGGTCTAACTATAGATAAGGATGATAATTTATATGTCTCTGACCAGCGTAATCATTCGATCCGCAAGATCAGTAGAGCTGGCAAAGTGACTACCATCGCTGGAAAGTATGCCAAGAAAGAGGGGAAGTTTTATTACCCATCAGCGATTGCTTTTGGTACTGATGGCAAACTTTATGTCTTGGACAATGCGAGCAAAGATCTCAAACGCCTAGAAGGTGGTGGCAAGATTGCAAGCATCACTGATCCTAAGGACAATAAATCAATTCTCAGAATTCGCAAAGAAAATACTAAGCTTGAACGTGTAGCAATTAATCAATAGCTTGCTATAATTGGCTTTGGTGAGCAAAGCTTCGGAAAATTGGCTCAAAATTGCAAAATACGATCTCAAGGTAGCGGGAGATTGTTTTAAAGCGACTAATTATTTGGCTTGTGCGGAGAAATGTCATAATGCGCTAGAGAAATTGCTCAAGGGTGTTATTACTGAAAATAAGCAAGAACCAAAGAAGATACATGATTTGTTAAGGCTTGCAAGTGAAGCCCTTATAGAAAACCTACAAAAAGATGTAAAAGTTTTGTTTCAAGAGTTAGATTCAATATATATGAATACTAGGT
>JAPPOW010000113.1 GCA_028817775.1 Candidatus Melainabacteria bacterium
TTGCTTACTTTGTATAGCTATATAAGGAGATAATATGGAACTAAAAGCAGGAACTCTTGCTGCACTTGCAGCTAAATTAGCAGACGATTCTAAAAGTTTTCAGGGATACAAAGGGGCTTTTGTTGGAAAATATGGAGATTCAAGTTCGCCAGTTACAATTACTTCTACTGAGCCAATAGATTTAAATTCAGGAGGTTATGGAGTGAAGTTGGAAGGTGCTTACGGTGGCAATATAGAGGTTTCTCTTTTTAAATCTTCATCTGATAAATTTACTACAACTGAAAGTATGCGTGAAAAAATGCTTGAGCCAGAGCTAATTGGTACTGGTGTTGAGACTACTGGTTCAGTAGTTGTTGAAGATATTGATGCAGTCAAAGGCGGTACTGGACTTACTATGAACGGTACTGATGGCAAGGATACTTTTGTACTAAGCGGTGATTTTGATGGTTACGGTGATTCGAAAGACAATGTAATTCAAGTTTATGCTGGTAAGGGCGGTGATACAGTTTACTTAGACGGTATTTCAGTTAGTCCAGCCAAGGGTGATGATGGAGAGCCTATTAAGCCTGCAGCACAGCTATTACAAATCGACCTTGGTGGTACTGGTCATCTTATTATTGATGGTGACATAGACTACGAATTTGTTGATCTAGATGGTGATGGCAAGGCTGGTCCAGCTAGAGTAACTACCAAGTAATCTTAAAGATTTATATATATTTACCTGTCTTAAAGCTAGTTACTGAGGTGCTACAATTGCTCCTGCTATGTACGCAATCGTTGATATAAATGGTAAGCAATATAAGGTTGAGGAAGGCAATTTCGTTGAAGTTGACTTACTTGGCAAGGAAGCTGGTGAAGCTGTTACTTTAGATAGAGTATTGCTTGTGTCTGATGGCAAAAAAGCTACTATAGGCAAGCCAACTGTTGAAGGCGCTAGCGTTACAGCCAAAGTACTTGGTGAGACCAAGTCTAAGAAAGTTGTTGTTTATAAGATGAAACCTAAGAAAGGTTACAGACGTAAGCAAGGACACAGACAACAATATACTAAGCTTCAGATCGAGAAGATTGCCGCCTAGAGAAAACCATACTTCAAGATATTTATTACAGTTTTTAGCTAGAGCTTCAGCCAAGATTTCAGCTGCTTTTGCTCAGTCGATGGCAGCTTTTTATAATGAAGTTAAGGGCTATAACCGCTGTGGCTTTCCAGCTAATTTGCCAGACCTGCTTGGGGAGCAAATGTTTGAGCAAGTTTACCCTATTGCGGTAGAAAATTTCTTGACCACTAGTTTCGTAGATGCTAATAATCGCTCTCAATATCCCTTGGACCTTTTTATGAAGAAAGATGGAGTCTTGCTCTCAAAATACGAGAAGGACTACATCTTTAAATTAAAAGCTTCAAGTATGAGTTTGTATGAGGTGCAGGAAGTTGATCGCGGTAAGTCAATGCTACTCAAAAATTTGTTAGTAGATGAAGAGCCAAAATTAGTTTATGAAAACTTAGGGACTGAGCAGATGACCAAGTGGTCAATTATTGCAACTAGGGTTATTGAGGACTTGGATACTAAGTATTGTTGTTCTGCTGCAATTTTGAAGTTCCCGAGAGAGCTACTCGACGACATTCTGTCTAGATGTGAGGAGCTGCAAGATCCTCAGTTAAATCCTAAGATTCTAGCTACATTATGGTTGAATTACTATCTAAATTTGAGTGACGCAACTCTATCTGAACGAATGTTAAATTTTGATGGTCATCAAATTCGAAATTCAACGCTTAAGTTTCCATTGAAAGCTAAATTAGAGCAGATCGCAGCTAAATTAGATGAGCTTGAAAATTTTGTTAGAGTAGACGATGATTATTGTTGGCAAATCCATCGAGACTCACAGAGTGAGCAGGGTCTTTGTCTTGCTGGTGTGATTGTAGATGCCAAGTGGCTTTCAGTGCAAACTAATTCTATTGAGAGGGCTGAAGATTTAAGAGCTCGCTTGCAGCAAGAACTTTCAGGGCTTGTGGGTACAGGGCTGATTGCAACTGAAGATCTTGATATGGAAATGGATCGGTTTGATCAAAGCGATAGTGGTGGTGAGGATTTTGTGCGGGACACTGTTGCCCTGGAGCAAGTTCTGAACTATAAGGAACAGTATTATCGCAGTATGCTTGATGAGCAAATCCCAATGCTTGCAGGTTTAAGTCCTCGAGAAGCAAGCCGGACTGAAGACGGACGCAGGCAACTGGTTGACTTGTTAAAGTATTATGAGAATACTGAGGGTCAGCAGGAGCTGGATACCGGTATGCCGGCTTATGATTTTACTTGGATCAAGGAAGAACTTGGAGTTGAGGTTTAAGCAAATTGCCGCTTAATTGCCGTAACAAATAATTCTTCATCATAATGTTTCAAGCTCTCTGGATCCATGATAAATGGTTCTAGATCTTTGCAGACCAGTGAATAATCTGTCTCCTTGATGCGCTCAATTAGCATACTTTCAAGACTATCCATATTAAGGTCGAAATCTTTATCGTAAGTTTGTTTGAGACCATTATTGAGAAACTCAAGATTAGGCTTGATATCCCGTCCCAAGAACCAAAGTAGGTCAAAGTAGTCACGTCCCTTGGTATATTGACGGGCAAGGATGGCATGGATTTTACCAGCAAAAGCTGATGCCAGGTCAAAGTGGCTTATGCTGAAGCTGACTTGTTCATTAATCATGCTAAGTTCAGTTGTGAATCCGGTTGGTGGGTTTTCATCGACTTCAAATTTGATTGCAATTTTTTGATCTTTGAGGGGGGAAAGTCCAAGTGCGTGAAGGACTCCTTTGAATCTGAAGAAACATGAGCGCACAGCACCAATACTCCGCTTCATTTTTATATCAACTTCAAAACCTCGTAGTTCTAACTCCTTGACTGTTAGTTCAATCATTTTCGGGAATTCATAGTTGGAACTGTCTTGTAGGCTGAAGTCCAAATCTTCAGAGTAGCGTCTGATCCGATAAATAATTCTGAGTGCTGTCCCACCTAAGAAGCTAATATTATTAAAGTAGCCACGCTTGCTGATGATATCAAGAATGATTAGCTGTAATTGCTCACGCAGCTCTGCATATCGAAAGGCTTCATCGCTATGTTTCTGTACAGCCTCTTTTAGGTAATCAATCACTCGTTATTGCCACTCCTCTTGGATATAGTTAATGAGCATTTTTGTTAGAGAATCTAGTTTTTTTGATTTGAAAACTGTGCTCATAGACTTCAATTTAACACAATCAATGTCATCTAGATTTTGCAAGCGGTATGATTTCTCAAAGATATTGATATCGATTTTTTTTAGATGCCTAGTTCGCAAATACAAGAAATCGAGTAGAGCTTTTTCGCGGCTTGCAATCAGAAAGTTATTGTTGTATTGATCTTTGAGTGAGAGGTAGCCTGTGAAAGCTTCTTGTTTAATATGGGTATAGGAAAATTTGCCGAGTTGATTTGAGAAAGAAATTGTTTTTTTGCTAGTTACTGAGGTGATTTCAAAAACTCCTTCTGGAACCATGTCATAAAATTGAAGAGCATATTCTAAGCTCACATAAGAAGGGGGGTAGATTTGATTAGCTAGGTAATAACTTGAACTTTGTGCTTTTTGGTCTTTTTGCCTTAATGTATAGAGCCCTTGTCTTAACCTGATAACCAGTCCCTGTTTAACCCAACGACTAATTGAATTCTTCAAGGATCTAGGATTAACCCCGAGTTGCCCCAGAACCCAGTGTCCAAATACAGGGTATTTCTCTAGCTTTGA
>JAPPOW010000124.1 GCA_028817775.1 Candidatus Melainabacteria bacterium
CTTTGGCATATCTACTTTACTAGGTCCAAACTGACTATCTAGTTGAATCTCATCGTCCCACACTACCTTGCAATAAAGTTTATACTCAACAAACATATTTGACATTATGGAAAGCAGAGACTTATAAAGAAGTACTATCAACTTAGATCCTTCTTGCTCATAAATTCGATTCCCATAAATACCGACAGCGTAAGCTCCACCATGAGCAAAAGACGACAACAGTGAGTACAACCTTTTGAAATTTTCATTGAAGTAGGACCTCTGCATTAACTTTTGAGTATCAAGCAATATAAAAGACTTTGAATGAGGAAATTCTGCACTTAGGATTGAATCAAGTGCATCCTGGCACTCTTGTGGAAACTTAACTCTGAGAGGGTGCCTTTTGATTTTCCTCCTAAGCTCCTTAATTTTCACACCCATATCACTCGAACTCACATTAGCAAAATCCTCAAGCTTGAAACGTCTTAAAAATTTCAGCGTGCAATAAAACAGATATTCATAAACAAGCACCTTAAAATGAAGGTCTTCATCATCATCCACCAAACGAAAATTAAACAAGTAAGCAACACTTAGTAAATCTTCATAAGCAAGTCTTACCGAAGTTACTAACGAACTGATATCAACACTGATCTTTCTATCCTGGTCAGATTTTTGAAAAGAACAATAGTGTTGGTGAAAGCTATCCGCCTCCTCATAAGTTTTCTGCAATAAATTAAAAACAATATCAAAACCTCTATACTCCGAATCCTGACAACGTTCGTTATATATCTCGTGGTCGTTTTCAAGTGTATGGGAAATCGCACTAATAATTACTTGATAGTCATCTTGCAACCCATTCATCTCATCATCCATCTTACTAGCTCCAATTAAATTATTGTATTACACTCAGCGACTACACCTAATTTAAAATTTCTTGTGCGTGATCACCGCAATTCTCTATATTTTGTTTTTCTTTTTGCTAGGATCATTAACCTACGGAGTCATTGCGAGTGAAGCGAAGCAATCCAGCAAACTGACACTGTCATCCTGAGAAACGAAGTGACGTCAGGATCTCTCAACCAAGGAACTACCACCATGAAAAAATTATTACTAAGTTTATTCTTACTAGCTCTAAATCCTGTATGGGCAGAGGAGAAGAAGTATAGGACTATCACAAGGACTGCTGTTGGGCAAATTAGAGTCGAAAGGCGTGGAACTAAAATTCCTGATGATCCAGAACCACGCAAATGTAATGTTCCACCTGGCAATGTCTGGAAGCTTAGTGATGGTTGTTGGTGTGATGATCCAAATTGTCATGTCTGCACTGGACCTGACTGTCACAAATGTACAGGTTCCAATTGTCATGAAGTTGAGCCGGTAGAAGTTGAACAACTACGTATGATCATCAGTGCAATCCCTGCAGCTAAATTTCATGGGGAAGGTAGGCTCGGAATCTACTACAATCCTAATCGTAAGATTAGTTCAGAAAATCCTGTCAGAATCTACAACATCAAGACTGGTGGTTACTTCTCTGCCTACTTTGATCCTCAGGGTTTCTTGCAGACTAGCGTTGGCACCGTACCTAATATAATCAATGGGCTTAAACCAGTACCAAGTGGTCAGGCTGTGAACCTTGACAAATTAGATTTTCAAAACTCAGCTCAATTAGAGATCATTTATGATAAGCCTGATCATAGCAATTACAAGATCACTAAGACGGATGAAATAGAAATGGACATGCTGCCACGCTTCCGCAAACGTTATGGCACTATCACTCGTACAACTTTAATCAATGGTATCTACATGCCTAAGGGTTCAATCGTGATTGGTACTCGTTATGATGGTGTTGCTAGACCTGATCTCAATGACTTGAAAGATCTTAGGGTTTATAGCCCAGAAGGAGTTTTGATCAATATCATTCCAGAGAAAGATTTCAAGTCGATGGATTGTGGCACTGTCTCGCGCGCTCAATGTTTTGATTTTGAATCTCATTACACTCCACAACAGACATATGATTTTGGAGCGAGGGTCTTTGCCGAATACAATACACGCTCATTCTTCCCTGGCAAGTCAGCTCAAGAAGCTAATAGCACTTGGTTAGAGATTCAAAGAGATCTTGAGTCTAACACTATGCTTAATATTAATTCAGCAAAGGAACCATGGCATGAACGTATACTCAAGACTCTCAACAAAGAAGAAGAGGTTTACCTCAAGAACCTTTATGACAATGCTAGGGGCATAGATATTATGACTAAGGTTTTTAATTACAAACCAACTGCTAAGTTTCTTGCTTTTACAGCTAAGCTTCCTTCTAATTCTAAAATCGATAAATTCAGGAAGTATTGTGAGGATACTGACTTTAGTACTACCGACGATGATAGTCGAGATGAGGCTTTGGATAAAACCTATGATGATATGAATTGCAAGTTAGATCAGTATGGCTTGGCTAAGAAGAATAAATGGAACATAGAAGACCTCATTGCTCTTGGAAAAATTAATAAACCAGGCAAAGCACTTCAAGATGCAAATGATGCAAAGAAAGAAGCTCATTTGAAGTACGATAATGCTCGTCAGACTTATAATCGAGAGCTGAAGTACGGTGCCGAGGAACGCAAAGATTCAGGTGGCACTAGTGCAGAAGATCCCGGAGATGATAAGCCTTCAGTGGTTGATCCAGAAATCCCAGCAGAATGTCAGAAGAAGAAAAATCGCGACAAGCCCCAGTGCCGCATCTATTATGAAGCACCACCACGTTGCATTAACAAGAAGGGTGAACGTAAGCCAGGCAAGGAGTGCCGTGGTTACAAGATGCCGGCTAACGCTGAAGATGACTCCGAACAAAGGACTGTCAAGCCTGCATCAAAAAAACCGGAGCCTAAGGTGATACCTGCTCCCAAACCTAAACCTGAGCCAAAGAAGCCAAAACCAAAGAAACCTAAGGCTCAACCGAAAAAACCTAAACCCAAGAAGCCTAAGGCACAACCAAAAAAACCTAAGCCTAAACCTAAACCCAAGGCTCCAAAGAAGAACGGTAACAAAAAGAAGAAAAAGTAGGCTAAAGTAAAACTATGAATCAACTGTCATTGCGAAGAGCAGGGCAACGTAGCAGTCTCCTTGCTTACATACTAATAGCTCTGTGCTTAATTTTGACTCCGGCACAAGCTCGAACCCTCAACCTTACCAAACAAAAAATCAAGAATGTTACCAAGATCAAAGTAAAGGAAGGAATCACTAAGCTTAAATTACAGAGAAACAAAATTCGTAACATTGCTCCTTTACAACTCCCAAGCACTCTAAAAGAGCTGAATATCTCCAACAATAAAATTACTGACCTTAAAGATCTTCAGCTCAATTCTAATCTGGAAGCACTGACTGCTTATTCTAATGAAATTACTACTGTTAATGGATTGGTATTGCCAGACAAGTTACAGTTCTTGAGCCTGAGCCTGAATGATATTGAAGACGTTCATACTCTTAACCTTCCTCCTGATTTAGAAGAGCTTCGTCTGTCACAAGCGAGCCTTACGGATGCTTCAATTAACGGTTTGGTTTTGAATGAGAATTTAGATTCTTTGAATTTAGTTCTCAACAATATCACCACACTCAGAGGGATTCAATTTAATGACAAGATTAAAGATCTTGCAATTGGAGCTAATGATTTTAGAGAAATAGACTGGTCTTTAATCCCTCAAAGCGTCGAAATTTTAACTTTGGTTGGTAATAATTCTGTAACGAATTACGAAGAAATGATTCTACCTCCCAATTTAAAAGTTTTATA
>JAPPOW010000148.1 GCA_028817775.1 Candidatus Melainabacteria bacterium
GTTAGATCTAAGAAATATCGCTTACATGAGATTACTGTGATTGAACCAAATACCAGTAGCAAACCTAGACCAAGCACACCGGTAAACCCACTGCCTATAGATACTAGAAATTTTGATGATACTCCATTATTAGAATGGATTCCATCTATTGATGCTGATTACTATGTGGTCATTATTGATAGTCCAAATATCAAAGATGAAAATGGAAAACGAGCAGTTTTATTCCACAGTGGTAGGGTAAGGACTAATACCGCTCAAGTACCAGCTAATAAACCATTACCAAGAACGGGATTGAGGATTACTATTAAGGCATGCTTTGATAATCATTCTTGTTATATCACTAGGACCAATACAAATATTGCGCCAATTGCTGAAGCACCACCTGTAGAAGTCTCTGATTTTACTTTGGAGGATTTAGCTGATGGCTTATTTGAGTTAAGTTGGACTCCGCATCATGACACTATGTACTACAGTTTAAGAGTTAATATTCCTACAGAAAAGAATGCTGTTGCTTATAATGATGCTTATATTGCAGTTGGACGTAATATATTAGTTGGTGATGATGGTAAAGTTCACTATAAGTTGAATTCAAGACGTCTTGCTAGTTTGATTCGCCGCACAGGCTTACGCCACTTACCGATACGTGATGCAGGCTATTATAGAGTTAGACTTTATTCTAATAACTCTATAAGTTTGCAGGATGTCTCCAAGAGACCGGTGCCTGCTAGAGTAAATATTGGTTGTGGTAACGTACATGTAGCTTACTGTAACTAAAATAAAGATCTTAGAGCGCTAAGAGGTTTGATACTCTTGGTCTTGTGAGACTCAAACTCTATAGCTAACCGCTTACTATAGTCTGGTTCTTTTAGAGGTGATGCTGACATCAATGCGCGTTTGCAAGCCATGTCATAGTAACGGTTACCGCTTGATTGTTTAATCTTGACGTCTTGAATATGACCACTTGGTCTTACTGTAAAGTAAAAGACAGCACGTTTTGCCTTGACGGATTTAAGTGGATCCCAGTGGTCGTGTATTTCATCAGCTATTCTTTCTGCATAGCGACGGCTTGTACTCTCTGCTTCATAACTATGAAACCGTCTAAGTTCAGCAGTTGAAACTCGCTTGTAATAAGCTTGAGCACTTAGCCAAGTAGAGGAGAGTAAAATTACTATCGTCCAAATATAAATCATGAAATCAAGGAAGGAATACTTAGTTGAGCAAGACTGTCAAGCTGAGGTTCATAAATATTATTGATGTAACTTGGATAGATACCATAGAGTATCGAAAGTCCAAGTAGGACACCAAGTACAGTTATTTCTGAACGGCGAGCATCGGTAAGTTCAAGCCATTTGTCCTTGATCTCACCATAGAACACTCTTTGGTTGATCCAGAGCATATAGGCTGCTGTTAAGATCACTCCCAAAGCAGAAACTGCAGCTGCAATTTTGATAGGATCGTAGCCATGAGCCATTTCATTACTAAAGACACCATAGAAAACTAATGACTCACCTACAAAACCTGAAAGTCCAGGTAAGGCTAAGTTAGCCATCGCTGCAAGTACAAACAAGTAGAAAGTCTGCGGCATTACTTTAGCAAGTCCACCAAAGTCAGAAATCTCTCTAGTATGAGTTCTTTCATAGATCATTCCAACAATCATGAACAGAGCTGCTGAAATTAAACCATGTGAGAACATTTGGAATACTGCTCCACTGTAACCAGCTGTGTTAAGACTAGCTAGTCCCAATAAAATGAAACCCATATGGGAGATCGATGAATAAGCAATAACTTTCTTGAGATCAGTTTGAATAAGTGCTGCATAAGCACCATAGATGATATTGACTGCAGCAAGTATTGCTATTGCTGGGGCAAGCTGCTGGACTACATCTGGGAAGAAATTCAAACTAAAACGAATGAGACCATAACAGCCCATCTTAAGTAGGATTCCAGCTAGTAGCATTGATACAGGAGTAGGCGCTTCAACGTGAGCATCAGGTAGCCAGGTGTGGAACGGTACTGATGGCAGTTTGATAATAAAACAAACTGCAAAGAGCAAGAAGATTCCCATTTGGGTGCCTTCTCCAAGCTGAGTTGTAAGTTTAGAAAGTTCAACCATATCAAAGCTAGTAAAGCCGGTAACGCTGAGTAACCAGAACACGCCGATCAAGAGAGCAATACCAGCAGCAAAGGTATAGAGTAAGAACTTCATTGAAGCGTAGTTGCGGTTCTTAGAACCCCATATTGCAATTAAGAAGTACATAGGTACTAATTCAAGTTCCCAAGCTAGGAAGAACAAGAATAGATCTTTTGCCATGAAGACTGCCATTACTGCAAGTGCCAGTAACATGATTAAGGAATAAAACAATCTTGGTTGACGTCTTTCTGCAATTGGCTGGGATGCAATGATCACACAGGGTAATAAAATTGCGGTTAGTAAAACCATTGAGAAACTTAAACCATCAACTGCTAGTGAAAATTTCATTGGCCCTATCCAGTCATAGGATTCAGCTAATTGAGGGCTAGTATTAGAAGGATCAAATAGATGGAAATATTGTTTTAGTGTGACGCATAGAACCAAGATTGACGTAGATAATGAGATCAACCTTGCCCTTTGTTCTTCCATATCAAAGAGAGCAACTGCTCCTGCCCCAAGACTCAAAAGAATCAATATTGTACTTAACGAATGACTAGTAAGGAATTCCATATCAAATTACAAGATAGCAGAAGATTTCTTAATCGTCACCCTTTGTGTATTACATGTCATCCTGAGCCCAAAGGGCGTCAGGATCTCCTTAGCTCAGCAATGGGATCCTGACGTAGAGCTTCGCTCTTCTCAGGATGACAGAGGACTGAAAATCTCGTTAGGCATTTCCGAGCTTGTGTCAATACAAGCTTCTGATTTAAACTTGTGTCCCTCGGTTCTTGACGAAGTCAAGCCTTAATAGAGGCAGCGTCAAGAAAAAGCAAAGCTTTTTAGCGTCCGCAAATTTTACATGAAATGATTATGATTTGGCTTAAGCTGCATGTTAGTATCTTTTATACCGACTGAAATGGGGTCAGATAGCTCTTTGGTAGAGCAGAGGACTGAAAATCTCGTTAGGCATTTTCGAGGTCGTGTCAATACAGTGTTTCTAAATTAAACTAGTGACCCTCGATGCTTGACGAAGTCAAGCTTTACTATAGACAGCGTCAAGAAAAAGCGAAGCTTTTTTAGCGTTGGGAAATTTTATATGAAAAGATTATGATTTAGCTTAACTAGCGTGATAGTATCTTCTATGCTAAACCAACAATTTTGACGTGGTCAGATAGCTCAGTTGGTAGAGCAGAGGACTGAAAATCCTCGTGTCGGCAGTTCAATTCTGCCTCTGACCACCATCTGTATCACATTTCTCTTCATTCACTTGTTCGGCTTCAGCAAGTCTAATCAGCGCTTTTCGTTTGGCTTCTTTGGCTTGCCTATCTGCTAACAATACTTCACTGAATTTTGAATCAGGTATCCCATCTTCAGTTTTTGAATAGCGAATTCTTACTGGACGGCATCCGTCGCAGTGTCGATTACAACAAATACCAGTTCTTCTTTCTAGGGCAGCTCTATAGCTTTCGAGTCTATCCTGAATAGCTTTAACTGCATTCGGCTTTTTCATCATTATATTATATTGCTAGTAATTTCAATTAATCATTATCAAGTTTCACAAAATCAATCTCTTTGACAACAAAATGTAGTTTGCAATAGGCTTTGATACGGTTTACGAC
>JAPPOW010000054.1 GCA_028817775.1 Candidatus Melainabacteria bacterium
TGTTGATAGGTGATTTCGCTCACCATATCACGATCTGGCAATCTATTGTAATCCTCGCTCAATAGTTTTTCATGAGTCACTGCAGTGCAAGCAAGCAACTTGGATCAAGTACTACAATATCCGTAATTTACTTTATCTCTACTGGCACCATAATGCTCTAGCCACGCCACTAGTCTTGACTAAGTTTGGACTTTGGTCTGTCTATCTAGCTCTGCATGGTTACTTCAAGAACGCTGGCATGGGCTTCAAAGCGATCTGGGATTTTTTCACTGGACACAAAGCACAGCAAGAATTCCCGCTTGAGACTTACCGCCCGCTTAGTGATTATGATTGGAGCCAGACTGAAGATAGAGTTTATGTATTTAGCAATCAAGCTAATTTGGATAAATTCATTGAGCTTACTGGCAATAAAATTACAGCGAGTTCAGAGACTATATTCTATGACCAAGGTTTACTCAGAGCAGGGCTGAAGCAAATGAGTCTATGCCTTGATGGTCGTGAAGTGGTGATGGATGGTGAGTTTGAGAGTAGATTGTTTGTGCCTTGCTTCAAGCCAAAACTGGTAGTCTATCCGCTATATAGCACCATGGTAAACTTGTTGTAGCCACTGTCATCCTGAGGAGCACAGCGACGTCAGGATCTCACAGTGGCAGCCTGGAGATCTTGACGTCGAGCAAGCTCTCCTCAAGATGACCAATGAAACCAATCCTACTAACCACTATCCCCAAAGCAGGTACTTATTTCCTTGCTGAGATCCTCAGTGAGATTGGTGCTAAGAACCGTCATCTCCACGTAGCTAAGAATCACGCCGAGAACCTACTAAGATTTGGGGAAGAAGTAAACAAGTTTACTCCATCCAAAGCCAAACTACCACTGAAGTTAGACCAAGCACTTTACACAGTGCAAGCAGGTGAGTTTGTATTCGGGCATATCGCAAAGCCATTACTTAACGACTTTGCCCTAGAGAATTTCAAAATCATCTATTCATACCGTGATCACAAGGAAGCAATGCAAGCAGAATTTTATTGGTTCAGGGAAATCCGCCGTGATATGCAAGAAGAATTTACTCGTCATAGCGACCTCAGCGCGCAGGACCACTTCATCAAGTATCTAGAAATTTTTGGACCAACTCGAGTTCGTTTGTTTAAGTTCTTAGACATGTGGAAGGACGAAGATGGAGTAACTCAAATTGACTTTAATCAATTCCGCTCTGATAAAGCTTATGCTCAGAAAAAAATAATTGAAATTGGAAATGATATCGGTATCCCCGTGGATGAAGCTAGAGCTGCTGAGATTTTGGAGACTTGCCTCAACAAGGACACCAAGACCAAGGTCAAGCGTAATAAATCAATAAGTCTCTGGAATGATGAGGCTGAAAAAATCTACGCTAAATTGCAGGACAAGCAGAAATTCTATGATTTTGCTTATCCAATTTATTGGTCAGCTAAAGCTATGCTGAGCAATACTTAGATTCCCAATTCTCTGAAAATCTCACGCCATGGTACTATCATTACCCCAGAGTCTTCACGGCGATTCTGCACCAAAGAAGCACAATAAAGCTTAGCTTGAGGTACAGAATCCTGAAATGATTTAAGACCACGCAGATTCTTCAACCGAGGATTAGAATTAGATTTGATTTCAATTGCGTAGACTTCTTTGTTTGGCTTCTCCACAACCAGGTCAACTTCCGCTCCTGCTTCAGTACGGTAGAAGTAGAATTTATAGTCTTTCTTGGCGTAAGCAGAGAGAAGCATAATGTCTCTAATCACAAAATGCTCAAAGGCTCTACCAAAATCATCTGAACCATACTCCAGTTTATTTGAAAGATTAGATTGAATTGTTCTAACAACACCAGTATCAAAAAAGTAAAACTTAGGACTTCTAACCAAACGCTTACGACTTGATCTGGTATATGGTCTGAGGTAAAATCCCATCAAAGTATCAACAAGAATTTGATAGTACTCCTTGACAGTCGCATGGCTCACTCCAATATCCTGCGCAATATTGGAATAGTTGATCAGATTTCCATTGTCCTCTGCTGCCATTTCTAGAAAAATACTAAAAGCATCCAAATTCCGAACCAAGGCCTCCAAACGTATTTCTTCCTTGATATATGTATCGTAATAAGCTTTGAGTTTATCTCTGACAAGCTCTTGATCGAAGTCCAAAAAAATATCTGGCAAGCTGCCATACTCAAGAACTTTAATCAGTGGAAAATTTTCACCCTCAAACTCATCAAGCAATTCAATCTCCCTATGAGTTAGAGCGCCAAGGTCCAAACTAAGCGCACGGCCACCAAGCATATTGACTCCTGAACGTTTTAATTTGCGAGCAGATGAACCGCTCATAATAAACTTGGGCGCTTGGTCAAGCTCCTGCATAATGAAGTGAACCTCATCCAGTAATTCAGGTAGTTTTTGAATTTCATCAACCACCACATGAGTAAGCTTGCACTTATCACGGGCAATAATATCCTGACGGAAGTTCTTCATATTACGCCTCAGACTTGTAAGAACTTCTCGATCCAACAAATTATAATAAAGAGCTCTTGTTTTAGGAAATTCCTGCTTAATTAGTGTGCTCTTTCCAACCTGCCTGGCCCCAAACAAGAAACAACTTGAGTTTTCAGGAATCTGCAATAATCGCGGAATTTGCAAGTCCATATCTATATTTTACCACGTAAAATGGGGCCGCGTCTCCCCATTTCACTTTTCCACATAAGTCACCAACTACTAAAATGGGGCCGCGTCTCCCCATTTCACTTTTCCACATAAGTCACCAACTACAAACAACTGTCAATCTCTATTAAAATCTTAGCAAGTTTCAGGTCGACTCTTGCTCTTTCCTTTAGTCGCTGCACTCTGTTACTCATGGCTGATGATGAAAGACTTTCACCCAAAATAAAACATATCTCCTTTGATGATAATTGGGTTTTCTTCCTTAGAGCATATAGCAATATCTGCTTTTGTTGCTTCACTAGCAATGACAAATTAGCGACATAATTTTTTATCATAGACACTTTCTCATCTTTCTTCAAAGCAACAAGACCCGACAATTCTTTATTAATGGCTTCTGGTAAAAACTCTTTTACCCTCTCTATAAAGCTTTCACTACCCATAATTGTGCGACCCGCGATGAATTCATCAGGCAACCAATAACTTGCGCCTTCAAGAAATGTATGCTCTTTTAATTTCTTTATTGCCAATTGCCTATCGATATCAAATCGATTTAGAATCAGATTAAGATCCAAAAAAGAAGGCACAGGAGTCATCCCCAAATATGCTCGATAGCTTGAATGAGTAAAATCCTCAAGGTCCTGAGTAATAACTCCCAAAGGATTACGATGAATATAACGGACCAAGTCAATCCCGTAAGTACTATTGTCTACCAATATAGCTTTATACCTCTTCCAAAATACTTTTCCTTGATGTTGATACTTCGCTTTAAAATACGAAGCATACTTTGATTCCAGTCTGTGCATTGCCTTAGACAAATTGGCATGTGGTGTCTCCGTCAAAAGATGAAAGTGATTATCCATTAAACAATATGCATGTATCACCAAAGTGTGTGACTTAAAGACCTCTTCAACACAGTGAAGAAAAAACTCAAAGTCACTCTGCTCACGAAATATTTTCATTCCTTGGTAACCACGATTCATCACATGGTGGAACGCTCCTTCATATTCAATTCTCAGATCTCGTGACATTTAATAGCTTGGTCGT
>JAPPOW010000200.1 GCA_028817775.1 Candidatus Melainabacteria bacterium
CCATTGATTGATGCTCACCACTATCAACAGTTGCAGAGATCTGCTTCTTAATCAGAATCGGCATTGCAAACAAAGACTGTGCTGACTCCAAAAAATTATCCTCAACATTCTCAGCAATCTGAGTTTCAGAAAGATTAGCTTTGGACTTAAGTGCTTTGCGAATATAGTAATTCTTGCGTACGGTTTGCACTCGCAACTGAGTTGGGGTTTCTTCAGCATGCTTACTAGTAACAAACTTACGTTTAAATTTATCAGTAGCATATTCATTAACTGCCAACAAAGAATTTCTGTTGAACAAAACAATACCGCAACGATCTACTTCCAGATGAGTGCCAATTTCCTCAGTAGTCAAAGTCAAAACTGACTCAAGGTAAAAAGAACTATTGATCTTCTCAACCCACTTATTAACGAGTTTCTCTTTTTCGGCACGAGAGTTTGCAATTTGGCGTTCTTGGATCAGAGCAAGGGTAGTATTTTGCAGGTGACGAGCCAGATCCTCAGTTTCATTGATGGTTTTTTTCATCAATGAAGCCTTGTCATCGTTTAATTTGCGCTCTGCAGCAAGCTGGAGCTCTAGCTCTTGTACCCTATCTTCAGAACCTTGAATTTGTTGCTGCTTCTCTTCCATCTAAATCTAAACCTTTGGCTATTGACTAAGCTAACTTGCCTTGGATATGATTCTAGTTAGTTGATGAAGTCTTGCAATCCGCAAAAGTGCTTGCACATCTTCAATGACATTATAGAGTTCAAGTTCTGCACCGATCATCTTGCACTCTTTCCACAATCTGACAAATGAACCCATTCCCGCGCTATCAAGAAAACTTAAATCAGAACAATTCACCTTGACCTTGGCTTGCTCCTTCAAATGAGGTAGTACAGACTCCTTAAAATGCTCAGCATCACTATATAAAAGCTGTCCGCCTACTTCAAGTTCCAAGCATTGTTCGTTGTCTGAATTTATATTTAATTTCAACATCACTGTTTTATCAAGATCCTCATCTCCCCCAGCTTACCTATGCAATATACCCACAAGCTTCTGATAAAAAACCCCGAAGAAATACTGGCAAACACTGTGCTAGAGCACAAAACCTGTATCACAGGGTATGCCAAGCCTCAAGATAAACCTGGTAAGGCTCAAATAATCATTGCTGGCCTAATGAATTTACACTGCCATCTTGCATATAGTGAACTTAAACTTGAGTCACAGGACTTATTTCCCTGGATTCGCGAGCTAGTCAAAATACATCAAATGGGGGAGATGAATATACCTAGTTCTACTTTAACTGGTGCCCGGGAGGCACTGAGCTTTGGTACTACTTATCTCATCGATAATACTATGCATCCAGAAGTTTCTTTCAATGCATTTAGAGAAACCGGTTTGCGCGGCATGATTGGATTAGAAATTTTTGGATCTGATCCAGCACTAGCTGAGACAAAACTCGAAGAAGCTCTTGCTCAAATGAAACCAAATGAATTAATTGAAATGACTCTCTCACCACACGCCAGTTACGATGTTTCAATCCTTCTCTGGCACAAGATCTTAGACTGGTGCCAAAAACACAAGCAACCATGGCTGACTCACCTTGCCGAATCACAAGCAGAAGAAGCTTGGTTTAAAGATAAAGATGCACCACAAGCACAAATAGCAAAAGCTTTCTGGCAAGAACTTGGCACTCTTGATGCCAAGTTAGAAACTTGGCAAAGCTACCCCAGCTCAACTCAGCACATGGCTGCAAATCAATTGCTACAAGGTTTTGGGTTGATCACACACATGGTCCATGCTAGTAATGAAGACCTCAAAACTATTAAGGAAGCTGGTTTAAACCTGATCACCTGCCCGCGTTCTAATCAATATCTGCATAATGGTTTACCTGATTATCAAACTTGGCAAGAGCTGCAAATCCCCTTTGCCGTCGGCACTGACAGCAAAGCTTCTAACTATAATCTAGATCTACGTCAAGAAGCTAATTCCATCCCTGAGCTCACCAACAAAGCAAGATTTGAATTACTCACCAGCAAGGCTGCTCAAGTCCTCAAACGTGATGATCTCGGCACACTGGACAGCGGCAAAGCCGCCGACTTCACCATACTAGAACTACAGAAGCCTGATATAGAGCTTAATCCAGAGAATGTCTTTGACTTAATCATGGACACTGAAATAACGACGGTGAAGTCCACATGGGTCAATGGTCAGCTTTGCTACAATAGAGACTAATGCAAACAGATTTAAAAATTGCAACTAGTCAAGGAATTGAAGTCACAGCCAGAAGTATCTACCTTGAAGAGTACTCCAAACCAAGTGAGGCTAGATTTCTTTTCTGCTACAAAATCACGATTAGTAACAAATCAGAGCAAAAAGTCAAATTGCTCAATAGACGTTGGTTGATTATTGATTCTAATTCCAAGGAAGAAGAAGTCACCGGCGCTGGCGTAGTAGGACAACAACCTGAACTAGAACCAGGTCAGAGTCATGAATATCTGAGCTTCTGTACTCTGGAAACTAATTTTGGCACCATGGAAGGGCACTACGAAATGCTACTGGATGATGGTTCAACTTTCTTTGCTCAGATCCCAAGGTTCTATCTAGCAGAAACTCTCAATCAGTTCGATAAGCCTAAATATCGTCGTGGACAGATTATCACAAACGAGCAAGAAGAGTACCGTGGGATCATTACTGACTACGATATGTACTTCATGAACGATGAGGAAATCTACAACAAAAGTAAGTACAAACCAGCAAAGGACAAACCTTGGTACTATGTTTTAATTGATGGTACCAATGCCATTAGCTATGTAGCTGAAGAGCATCTACAAGTGGATGATAATCAAGAAGATCTGGAGCATCCACTATTGGATTTCTTCTTTGATGGTTTTGATGGACAGAAATATATCCGCAATAATAAGACTTGGGATGAACTAAAGCAGGCTTAGGCTTTGGCGAAAGCTAAAATCTCTCTACGCATTCCATTCCATTCACGAGCGGCAAGCTTGAACTCCTTACGAGCCTCAGCAATTTTGTCCTTAAGAACTTTAACCTCTAATCCAACAAAACCAGGTTTGTAAGATTTTTTATTAAGGTCTTTGTACTCTTGCCTCAAATTAGACAGACTACGGAAAGCTGTTTCAAACTTAGCTTTAAGCTCGTCAAGGCTTGTAGCATATTTCGAGAAATCAAAATTAACCTTATTCAATTTCTTACGCATTAATTTTTCTTTCATCTGAATACGCTTACGCAAAATGATTTCTTCATTGATCTTCTTAAGACCAGTAGTAAGCCCGACATAAGAAAGAGCTCTAATCACCCACTTGCTTGGATCCCAATCCCAAGCTCTAACACCATTGCGGTAGTCAGAAGGAAACTCGTGGTGATAGTTGTGATAGCCCTCACCAAAAGTAAGGAAAGCTGTAAACCAATTATCACGCGCACTATGCGAATCAGAATAAGTTTGCTTACCAACACAATGAGTAAGTGAATTGATCAAGAATGTAGCATGATGGTTAACCAATGAACGCAAGAAACCAGCAATAAATATCCCACCAAAAAAATCACCCCAAGATAGGGCAATGATACCTGGCAAAATATAACCTACAAAAAACCCAAGTGGTACCCAGCAATGATACTGAGCAACAACTAACGGATCATCTGTCAAATCACCCGCTTTTTCCATTTCCTTGAGCTGTTCATTTTGCTTAAAGTAAAGCCAACCCATATGTGCCCAGAAAAAACCTTTGTTAATACTATACGGATCTCTATCATTATCATCAACGTAATTATGATGATCACGGTGATCGAGTGCCCATTGTATAGCTGCACCTTGTAAACCAGCAGCACCAAATATCAGGAAGAACAACCTAACAGGCCAAGCTGCATTGTAAGTACGATGAGCAAAAAGCCTATGATAGCCAGCAGTAATACTTAACTCAATGATTGTCATCAAAACTACAGCCAAAATAATGGTTGACCAATTAAAGGCCCCTGATTTAAACCAGTGATAGGTAGTCCCAATGCACATAAGCGGTACCAAGCTAAAGTAAAATGCATTAGGCCAATTTATTGTTCTCTGTTTCTTCATATTATCTTATCCAAAAGGGTCCTATATTCATTATATCAGCTTGCAAGGGTTTGAAGCGTATACTAGGCTTGAATAGTAGTGGCAAAAGCAAAAAACATAGCACTCACTGGCGGCGCAACGGGCGGGCATATTTATCCCTGCCTGGCGGTTGCCGAGGCTATCATTGAAGAAAAGCCCCGCAGCAAACTATTCTACATCGGTCACCAAGATAAATTAGAAGCAGAATTACTAAATAATGAAGATTTGACCGACGGACAGAATAGAGCCTATTCAAACTATATAAAATTCTTGGGTTTAGAAGCTGAGCCATTACCCCGTAGCAAAAACCCTCTAGCCTATTTAAGCTTTGTTTGGAAATTCTGGTCATCAGTACAATTGGCCTCACGTTACTTAAAGGAAAACAAGATTGATGTGGTCTTTGGTACCGGTGGCTATGTAGCTGGACCAGCCTTTGCTGCTGCCATACTCAACAAGATCCCATACATCATTCATAACCTTGATGCCCACATGGGTTTAGCCAATCGTTTTTTTGTTAAAGATGCTGCAGTACTCACACTAGGTTTCCCTGATCTAGAAGACCTGCGTAGTGAAGTAAAGTCAGGCAAAGTCGAGCATACTGGTAATCCAGTTTCTTCTAAGTTTATTAGCGTCATTGCGAGCGATAGCGAAGCAATCCAGACTGGATCGCCACGTCGCTTCGCTCCTCGCGATGACAATCGCAAAATCAAACTGCTCATCACTGGCGGCTCTCAGGGAGCGCAATCTATCAATGAAGCTATCGCTTCTATCTTGCCGCAACTTGCTGATAATCCACAGCTCAATATTATTCATGTCACCGGCGCCAAACTTTACGACGACTATGTCGAGAAGCACTTGGACGGCAAAGCAGATAAATATTCCAACTACAAAGTGATAGCTTACACTCACCAGATGCCAAAACTTTGTGCCAATGCTGATATTGCTATCTGCCGCTCTGGCGCGATGACTATTGCTGAGATGGTAGCTTCACAAGTAGTACCCATCTTCATCCCACTACCTTGGGCAGCACATGACCATCAAACTCTCAATGCTCAATCCTTGGTCAACGAAAGTGCAGCGATCATGATCAAACAAAACGATCCTGAGTTTGCTCAAAGAATTTTGGATTGTCTCAACAAACTAATTGGAGATAGAGAGATGCTGCAATATATGCAAAATAAACTAGCTGATCTTGCTAAACCAGATGCTGCAAATAAATTAGCTGAATTAGTATTAGGACTGAAGTGACGTAGTAGTCGCAGTATTAATGGCTTTCATCGCCGTATCAAATTTAGTAGTAAAGCTTTGTGCAAAATTCATGATCAGGGCAAAATCTTGACCACTCACTTTGCCATCATTATTAATATCAAAACGAGGGTCAGGTTCCTCAGCATGGAAATTAACCACTGCCTGGCTGATATCAATCAGTTCTGCCACCTCAATTTCAGCGTTTTGATTAGCATCAAATAAAGAACTAAGTTTAGTTGAATAGTCTTGATCCTGCTGTGGCTCTGTAGCGTGAGCAGGTACTAAGCAAAAAATGCTTAGCAATAATATGATGATTAGTTTCTCCGCTCCCCTCATATTTATTAAGTAACATAGCTAAGTTATGCTTTGGTTAAGCAAATTGGTGGAAATCACTTATATCTCTTCCAAGTTACAGAAGGAGGCAGCATAATACTGTCCACAAGTATTCTATTGGTTTCTTGAACTAGTTCTTTTCTTTCAGCAGCTGTTTGAGGTCTATAAATTCTTAGTACTTGAGTCCGAATATACTCATCCTTAGGCCCAATAAAATGCTCAAGCAAATCATTTGCAGTCTGTCCCTCAAATCCCTTCAAAGCTTCGATTTTGGCATTAAAATCTTGCATATCCATATCACCGAGGAATGTACCTCCCACAATGCTTGAGCAAAATCTGTGCATAGCCATTGCTACTGGTTCTATCCCATCTTTACCACAATGTTCAATTAACCAGATCAAACTTTTTTCATATCTTTGATCTAGGGTTGAAACAACCTGCTTAAGAGAAGTTTGTTTCAATGCAGTAAATTCTGCTGCTGATAAACTTGGATTAAATAAGTTTTCTCGAAGCCCAATCATAAATTGAAGCGCTTGAACTATTTGGGGATGTGACATTGGTACAGAAGGCATAGCAGGGACAGATGCCGAAGCTGCTTGCATAGCAGTACCAGTAGACGGCAATGCCACAGTTGCAGCAAGTGCTGCACCCGCTGCCTGCAAAAAACTTCTGCGATTAAGCTGCAACTACTGTCCTCTTCCTTAGAGTCTGCGCTTCTTTATAAGGCATCCTTATAATAGTAGAAGCAAAATCTTCTCCTAAATCCATTGCTAATTTAAGATAGATATTCTTACCACCACCATGAGCGTGATCAGTTGGCTTCGTTAAAGCTTCATCATAGTAAAACTCATCAAGTTCAATTTCAAACTCCTGCTTTGGAGTGATGAAACTTAGTTTGTCACCCTTGTCAAGGCGGTTCTTGACTTCAATACAAGCAAGCTGAGTCTCTGAATCAAAACCCACCACTCGACCAGCATAGAGATGTGTCTGCACGCAGTGAGAGCGTTCAAGTTCTTGCGCTGCAGCTTTGGCATTACGTGGATAGAAACCAGGAATAAATCCACGGTTCGCTGTTGTACTTACTTCAGCAAGCATCCAATCACGGGTTTCATCTGAAATTGAATCCTTGGCTTGCAGTTCATCAAGCCCACGACGATAAGCACGCGCAACTAATGAAGCGTAGTATTCAGTTTTGTTACGTCCTTCAACCTTAAAACTAACCACTCCTGCATCACGTAAATCCTTGATGTAATCAATTCCACAAAGATCTTTGGAGTTCATAATATAAGTACCATACTCATCTTCATCTACTGGCATCATTTCACCAGGGCGCTCGCGCTCCTCTAGTAAGAACTCACCTTCAAGTGGCACATATTCAGTACGAACATCATCACCCTGGGCTGCATTGCCATTGACCTTAAAACCCCAACGACAAGAGTGAGAGCAAGTACCTTGATTAGCATCACGATAACTCAAATAATTAGACAGTAGACAACGACCAGAATAAGCCATGCAAATTGAACCATGAACAAAAGCTTCAAGTTCAATATCAGGCACTTGTTCATGAATCTCACGAATCTCTTCGATACGCAACTCACGGGCAAGGATTGCTCGCTCAATGCCGTAGTCTTTCCAAAACTTAACCTGCGCCCAGTTAGTATTATTAGCCTGAGTTGAAAGATGAATCACAGCCTCTGGAAATTTTTCTTTGGTCAAAGCAATCAAACCTGGGTCGGTCATAATGAAAGCATCAGGTTTAAGTGCCACCATATCAGCCATAGCATCCATAAAACCATTGATCTTATTGTTGTGAGCATAAATATTACAGGTAAGATAGATTTTCTTGCCACGCGCATGCACAAAATCTACTGCCTCCTTGATCAACTCAGGATCAAAAAATTCATTCTCTCGTGCCCGCAGACTATAGCGAGGGACTCCTGCATAAACAGCATCTGCTCCATATGCAATCGCGTATCTAATTTTATCCAGGCTACCGCCTGGCATTAATAACTCAAGTTCTGTATTCATCTTTATAGCCTTGTTCCTAGCAAAGCGAAGATATATCTTAGCAAATTAGCCGCGATACAGGCTAGAATAATAGCCATGAAAACAAAATCAATTCTTTTAGGACTAGTGATTGCTACAAGCAGCCTACCAAGTTTTGCCAAACTTGAATGTGTTGATGGAGTCGTGACCAAAGGTGGCCAAGCTCTTACAGCAGAGCAAGTTACTGCCAAGAAACAAAAAATCAATGACCGCCTCAACAGAATGAAACAAAGCAAAGCTAAGACAGCAAAACATCCTAAGAAACGTCAAAAACGATTGGACAAACTTACTAAGAAATTAGAAGTGCTAAACACCTGCAACTAAGCTAGGTTGATTCCAAAGCAATAATAGTACAGCCATCACTGCACAGAAGACTGCAAGCAGTGTCGAATAGATTGCAGTTTTGATACGGCGGTATTTTTCTGAAGCGAAGAATGAATAAAAATGAATTTGTTCAACTAGTTCATCCATCATTTGATCTTCATCAAGATTCTTGTACATCTCTGTCAAATCACTACGTTTGATTTTCTCAATATTTTGCCAGTACAAAAGTTCACTGGTTTTGCATTTATAGGAAATCACTGGTCTAATGATAAATACAGTGCTGACAAATGAAAAAAATATAAACACAAAAGCTAGTACTAGGAAAATGCCAGAAGCCGAATGAAGATTAAGGGCTTGCGCTTTGAAAGCCAAAGCGATTAAACCTGAAATTACCGCTAAATCTAGACTCAAAATGAACTTTGCTTTGTTATCCGCCAGACGAATATGTCGATTGAGGTTCTCAAAGCTTAATTTTGTAAATTCAAAAAGAGTGTTCACAAAGTTAATTATAACTCCCGGTCATTGCGAGGAGTGAAACGACGAAGCAATCTAATCTAACAGTCCAAAATCTACAACACACGTGATAGAATCTTGAAACATGGAGATGCGGGCGTAGCTCAGCTGGTAGAGCGCTTGCCTTCCAAGCAAGCCGTCGCGCGTTCGAGTCGCGTCGCCCGCTCCATTACTTCAAAAAAGAGTGCTGTTTAAGCAAAATACGCTGATTTACAAACTTCATCAGCAACTTTAAAAAAGGTTACGATAGCACCTTTGAGCTTTTGCTTACTATCTGAATCCAGTTTCAAAGCTTCAATTTTGGCATTAAATCTATCAGGATGGAACATACTTCTAATCTTGCTCACATCATTCTTGGCTAAACTATAAGTCCCCTCTGTCTTCATTGTTGCTGTAAGCAGCATGATAGTGACTAACTTAGTAAGCTCTTCGCCGTCTTTGGGTTTAAGGTCAGTAATAGAACGGACTACCCCTCTAACAAAAGCATCGCCACCGGCAGACTTATCAAGCATTCCATAACCTTGCAAGGCTTCTTCAATCAATTCAACAAGAGTGTCCAAAACTTCATCAAGTTCACCAGCTGGACCAGTGAAACTAAATCTATCATCCGCAGCTTCAGCCCGCCTAGTTATTTCTCGAGCTGCTTTTTCTAGTTCTTGAAGTTTTTTGATTCGGGCATCATAAGCAAAAATCTGCATAGCAATTCCATTGATTTCTTTTTGAGCCCTATCTTCTAATGCTCCAGGAGCATTGGCAACTACACGGTTAGAATCAGCTGTACCTAATTTCCAATAATTATCAATTCTCTCTGGGATCTTTCTCTCAAGATTAAAAGCATGCGCTCCCAAAACTACCATCCAATGACCAATGAATTCCAAACCCTCCCTTTCTTTTTTTAAGTTCTCAAAATCTAGTTCAAGTTCATCTACTGATTTGTTGTTGTAATCCTTAGCCGTAGCATAATCTGCTCGTATGCCGTCTAGCACTTTTTCTCTTGCAGTTTTCTCTCTAACTTTTGGTTCATCGTCTGCAGCAGCCAAACCCGCTCCAACCAATTCACGCCGTATCTCTGACCAAACATCATCTATATGTCTATCAATTTGGGCTAACTTTGGCATAAGTGTCGCTGGAGTAGTTTGATAAAGACTTTCTCCATCAGCTTCTGCAGCACCATTCAAGAGCTTCTGTTCCTGCACAGCTTGCCGGTACTCATCTCGTACTGCAAGCATTTCTTGGGTAATAGATCGAATTTCTTGACGTAATTTTTTGTCTAAAATTTTCAGTTCCTGCAAGCGTAGTTGCAAATCAGTATATTTTTCTCTCAACTGAGCATATTGTTCTTCAATTGGAGTTGATCTTGTTTCTGTCTGCGAGCTACTTTGCTCAGATGAATCAGGAGGAACAAATCCTAATCTGTGGACCATGATTTTATTTTAACACTGTCCTTGCAAACCCTTTATCAATTTTAAAACCTCTAATTTTATCTTATGTTATTATCAAAATTAGGTGAAATATCAGCACACTATCAAGAGTCCGGAGATTGTGGACCAGCTCTACCTGGATTGTATTACCTACAAAGAAGGCGAGAAAAAACGTTTTGATAGAGACCAACAAGGACGGCTAGATTTTTTACAAAGAGTGCCTTGTGCTCTTCTAGTGAAGAACAACAGTGGCAAAAGACAACTCGCTACTATTAAGAAATATGCAACCCTCACTCGTAATGATCAAGATGGTGGAATTTGGCTTCGAACCAGCGAAAGCAGGAATCAAAATCCACTCCACTACTTTCTTGGTTTCTATGACGATCTAATTAAACTAGAGAAGCCTCAGTTCCTATCAAGATTCAAACGACTGCTATTCTTGGCTATGCAACCAGGACAGAGAACCGAACGCCGCCTGCGTAATCTTCTCGATCAACTAGCTACTAATGAACTCGATTTCAAAACCGAAACTGCTACGATCAGCTCTAATAGATGGGCTCACTTCATTAAAAAATTTCCACGTGCAAGCCAAGAAGTTTTTGATCAGTGTGAAGATCTCACAATTTCTGATCAAGATGTTTTTAGTTTTCTAGACGCGCTTGCACAAACTGCTACTGGACCAAAACAAATCAGATCAGCGCTCAACTGGCTTGATGTATTCATGGGTTCATCCAATGAAAACTATGAGCTGCAACTAGCTGCTGAAGAAATGATTAGACCTGATGGAATGGATTTGGGTGATAATTTCTCAGAAGAAGTTATTAGAGAAACTAATCGAAAAATCATGCAAAGAATGCTAGTGAAATAAGAGCCCCGAAGGGGCGTGGCGAAGAAGAGGGTTTAGGGAAGATCGAAGCCCTTGATAAAGTTGAAGGAGTCTAGTACCCCGGATGAACTGGAGAAGGATTAATAATCCTTTTCCAGAGTGAATCCCTCTCTCTCCGCCATAAGAAAATAAAAGACCCCACAAATGTGGGGTCTTTTATTTTCTTATGTCGGAGAGAGAGGGATTCGAACCCTCGGACCAGGTTAAACCCCAGTCAATTTCTTAGCAGGAAACCGCTTTCAGCCACTCAGCCATCTCTCCACAGCCTATTCAATTGTCAATAAATCCCACCAAAAACCTGATGATACCAGAAAATTCCTGCTAGAAATTTGAAAATTTAGTAAGTTTGGAACCAATAATGATGGTATTATGTAAAACTTCATGCCCTTGGATCCAGACAAACTAAGAAGCTTTGATCCAATTTTAGGCTACAACTTGGACCTTGTCCCTAGCCAAACCCATTTAAAACCTATACCTACTGTTCAATTCACCAGAGAAGGACTAGAAGCACTACACTCACATACTCCAGAATTTATTAGCAGACTAGCAAATCCAGATGACCAAAAGTTTGTCTTTGCCTATATGCAAGGAGCTAATGCAGAAGAAATAAATCACCTCGCGGGGACAGAACTAGGTCCAAAACAAATTGAGCATAGAATCAAAAAACTTGTAAGTGGAGATCAAGACTTTGGTGAAATGAAGCTAAGTCGCAGTCAATATTTACTATCCAGGTCTATTAGAGCAAATCAAGCTATTAGAAATGATTGTCTCGATCGAATCTATGGTGGAAACAAACCACAAATCTTAGCTTCTGCGCCACTTGAACAAAGACAATTGGATCAACAACTCTACGAAAGTAGTTTGAAATTTTTACAATCTGGAACCACCAGCAAAGCAAGTATTCCATTAATTTTTAGAATACGCGGTCTGGATTATCAAAGTATCAAGGGCATAGTTGGAATAAGCAAAGCCACCATCAATGGTCATTACTCCATACTCATGCAAGCTATCAGAACAAAAAATGATGATTTGATTTATCAAGCGAACTTTAATAATCAAGCTTCCCTGGATGCTAACGATGAATCTGTAGAATTAAGAATCACACAAGCTTTTTTTGCTTATGACTGTCACAAAATTGAAGCTATAAATGACGATATTTCTCCGCAAGACTTTGTAGAATATCTTTCAAACTTAAAAGATAGCAGTAAAAAACTCTGGGCTATTTGTTTCTGCAAAGGCTACTCTAATAGGGCAATAGCCAAGATCTTCGGTAGAGACGTTGACACAATTGAAGAAGGGATAGAACAAATCTTCCAGAACTATTCTAGTGCAAGCCCAAGAAAGCCAAGTAAACCATTGCCTCAAGCTATAGATACAAGCAATTGGGGCAAACTAACTACCATAGAACAAAATGTGGTCCATGCTTATTTTGAAGGAGATACTTTTAAAAAAATTGCACAGCAGTTTCTATCAAGTAACGCAGAGACTAACGCACACCAAGCATTTAAACGTGCTATGAAAAAGCTTGGTGAAACTGATCTTGACCATATTCATGACATCAGAGACCAACACTTTTTAGATACCAGAGAATTTGGTTCTGCAGCTTTCAAATCTTGCCTAAGAAAGTATTTATTTACTGAAGAAGAAGTGCAGGCTATACCACATCCTCAAACGATGAATGATGATGATTTCCTTAGAGCAGTAGATGATGCTTGTTTTCAACAGTTTAGAACTGTGGTTAAAGAAGGTGCTACGTACGAAAAACATTTTATTGCCTGCGTCGTTGGCATCCCACCTGAAAAAACTATAGAACTATATGGTGAAAGCATCTCCTCTATAAAAAGTATTCCTTCAAAATACAAGAGACAATTACGTGAAAAACTTAGTGGACTCAAAATTGAAACACCAGAACCAGAACCTGTACCAGATACAGCAGAGCGAAGCAAGAAAACCCTTGCACAAATCATTGGAGCCACTCTCGATACAAAAGAAAGACAAGAGAAGGAAAGAATAGAAAAAGAAAAGCTTGAAGAAGAAGGAATAGCAAAGAGAAGAGAAAAAAGAATAGCAAGAAAGGCTAGAAGAAAGAAGGAAATAGAAGCTGAAAAAGCAAGAAGAGCAGCTGATAGAGCAAGAATAAAAGAATTAACTGGAATCAAGACAGAAGACTTAAGTGATGAATTAATAGATATCTTGTCAGAAGCAAACACAAGGAAGTTGAAGATAGCAACTGATCTAATAGATATTAGGCAAGATACCAATGCAAGAGAAGCGGTTGATCTTTATGGTCATACAGAAGGAGCATTTGAATCAAGGGAGGAACATATTTTTGCACTAAGCATTTGGCATCAACTTAAAGGAAATGTATTATCAAGCCATTGGGACTTTAAGAGTACAGAATTAGATGACGACCTATAATATTAGAGAGATGAGAGCAGAAATCATAGGCATCGGCACAGAATTAATTATTGGTCACACCATCAATAGCAATGCCACTTATATCTCCGAAAAATTAGGTGAATTGGGAATCTCAACTTTATTCCATACTACAGTTGGTGATAATCCAGAACGAATCAAGGCTTGCCTCAAGAATGCTAGTGAACGTGCAGACTTAATTATTACAACTGGTGGGCTTGGACCAACTGATGATGATATTAGCCACGATATGATTGCTCAGTTCTGTAAGCTTGAAATCACAGAAGATGCTGAGCAGCGCAAAATCCTTGAAGATAAATATGAAGCCTATGGTGGCAAGGGTCGTATGCCTCATATCAACTACAAACAAGCACGGATGATTACTGGTGCTGAAGTGGTTCCCAATCCTATTGGCACTGCTATTGGTATGTTGTTTGAGCACAAAAATAATTTGTTTCTAACTTTTCCGGGCGTGCCTTGTGAAATGGAAGCGATGCTTGATTACGTCAGCCCAAAATTAATAGAAAAATTACGCCAGCGGGGTCAGACAGCAGTTATTGCATCTAAAAAATTACGCCTAACCAATATCACCGAATCAAGAATGGTACAAACAATCACTGATCATTTTGAAGCTCAAGGCAAGTCAAATCCATTCCTAGAAGCCAATCCCTCATTGGCTCCCTACGCTACTCTAGGTGAATGTTACTTGCGCATCACTGCCAAAGCTGAAACTGAAGAAGCAGCTTACAAGCTAATTCAAGACTTTGATAATGACTTACATCAAATTTTCCCCGACCAAATCTTTGGCTATGATGATGAAAGCTTACAAGCAGTACTAGCTGAGAAACTCAAATCCAAGCAATTAGCTATTTCATTTGCTGAATCTTGTACTGGTGGACTAGCGAGTAAACTAATGACAGATATTGCTGGCTCCTCTGAGTACACCAAATTAAATCTAGTAACTTACTCCAATGAAGCCAAAGAAAAATTATTAGGAGTCAAAGCTAGTACCCTAGAGTTACATGGAGCCGTCTCAGCTGAAACTGCAGAGGAGATGGTTGAAGGCTTAGCCAAAATCTCAGACTCAGATATCAATGTTTCTATCACTGGAGTTGCTGGACCAGGGGGAGCAAGTAACGAAAAACCAATTGGTACTATCTATGTTGGTATTAAATATCAAGGTGAGACTGTGGTGGAGAAATTAGGATGGATAGCTCGTAGATTAAGCAGGGAACAGGTTAGAGAACTTGCTTGCAAGAAAGTTTTTTGGAAACTTATTAAAATGATTGATTAATCATTTTACCTATCAGATACCGTGCGGCGCTACTCTTAAAGCGCCGCTTTACTTGACAACCACACAGTGAGGCAGCTCTGCTGCCTATAATCGTTCTAGACTCCCACTCGAAAGTCAAAGGCTTCGATCTCGATAGAAGGATAGCTCGTAGATTAAGCAGGGAACAGGTTAGAGAACTTGCTTGCAAGAAAGTTTTTTGGAAACTTATTAAAATGATTGATTAATTCGGCTAGGTCTTCGTGCTATTTGGCTCAAATGTTTTGCCAAAAACCTAATAGTTTTTGGATACAATTCATGTCCTGGTTTGCTGCGGTAACTAAGAGCCTCATGCGGTACCCTAATAGTCATCTCACCATCAATTGGATCAGCATGCTTACTAGATTGTGCAAACTTAAATATAAATTCTTGAAACTCAGCATTAGATTCACTTGGACGTATCAAAGTATTAAAACTCAAACCCGTATCATTATTTTTCAAATACTTGGCAGTCCAGCCTGCAGGTTTCCTGACTGAAAATCTTTTGACCATGATAGTTGCAGGATCTGATAAAAATCTTTGCATATCAAAAATTTTATTGATCGCTTCAACTTTAACTTGAACAGGTCCTAAAATTGGATTATCAAAACTAAACTCTGATGAGACTGGCAGTGGAACAGCACTTGCTAGAACTGGCTCTTGATTCTGTTTTGCGATAGCAGCATGAAGCATTGCTTTGATATCTCTGATAACCACACTGTCCCGAGAACGAGCTTCTAATTTTTTCAGCGGGCATTGAACAGCAAAACTATAAGCTGTTCCACCCGCACTGCCATCAAGCCAAAACTCAGCCTCAACTTTATCGTCAACACGGTCTGCTCTCAACAGACTTAAACTACAATTACGTTCATTGTGTAAAAATCTGGCCCGCCCAGAACAAGCCTCTGTAGTTCCCAAACGAGTAGCATCATCTATAAAATCAAATAGCCTCTCTCTTCTATTTTCATCACAAAATAGCCTCAACCAAGACTTTTGAGGCAGCTTCTTTAACTCATAAGGTGGTAAAGCCCGAACGAGCACTTATCTATATTAACATATTCCAACCTTATAGAACTAATTTAAGTGCCAGGTGATAGATTGCTAAGTGTTCTGCCCACAAGTTCTTCATTAGATTGATCTCCTCCATCCTTGCTCCAAAATTTATTCAAACTAGACAGGATCGCTGCTGGATCTCTTTTCCGTAGTATTTCCATCAACTCATCTTCCCTATCAAAACCACAACAATTATCCTCTATGAGCTCACGAATCAAAACCAAGTCCCAATCCTTGCTGAATTTTTCAACAAGCTGGGCGATATCAAGCGCATCAACTTGTCTTGGGGGCTTCATAATTTTAGACAAGAACAAATATTCTGGTTTTAAAACATAAACTTGATAATTCACTCCGCCATATTCCCAGTC
>JAPPOW010000093.1 GCA_028817775.1 Candidatus Melainabacteria bacterium
GTAGAAGGCTGGAAGAAATTAGCTGAGCTTGAGGCTGGTGATAAGGTAGCAGTGCCCCGCATCTATAAGATTTTTGGTAAAACTCAGCTTACAGAGCTAGAACTTCAAGATTTGATCGAATCTGGGCGTGAAGAATTTACTACAGAAGAAGAACGTATTTATCTCTCTAAACAAGCTAATGGACTGGATTATGGGCTTAGTTTAAAGAGCATTAGCTCGAGCAAATATACTTCTGAAGAAGTATTCCTGCTATGTGAGAAGCAATTATCGACATATTTGAATCGGACCTTTGCTGAGAGTTGTTGGATCTCGATTACAGAATCTTCAAATATTGGTTTATTCTTGAAATCAAAAAATCGAGCGACTGAACTTCAACACTTGCTTTTGCGTTTTGGTATTGTTTCTGAACTAAAAGATTCCAATGGATATATTAGGTTAATCATTGATGAAGTTAATTCTCTTCATAAGTTTATTGAAGAAATTGGATTAGAAGGTAGAGGTAAAGAGCTAAACTTCTTAAGAGGCTCTATCCCAGAGTCTAAGCAAGATGATAGTGAAGTCTACTGGGATGAGATAGTTTCAATTGAGCACCTAGGCTCTGATCAAGTCTATGACTTGACTATAGCTGAGACTCATAACTTTGTGGCTAATGATATTTGTGTCCACAATACTTCTTTAGCTCTCAACATTGCAGAGAATGTAGCAACCATGGCTAAAAAACCAGTAGCTATTTTTAGTTTGGAGATGTCTAGGGAGCAACTAGTACAAAGATTGCTCTGCTCTCGTGCTGAAGTTGATAGTTCAAGAGTTCGCTCAGGTCAATTGCACGCAGAGGACTGGGCAAAACTTGGCACTGCGATGAGCGAACTGGGTGAAGCTCCTATTTATATTGATGACTCTGGTGGAGTTTCAGTGATGGAGCTGCGTGGTAAGTGCCGCCGCCTACAAGCAATGACTAATGGTGAGCTTGGTCTGGTAGTGATCGATTACTTGCAGCTGCTAGAAGGACGTGGTAACGATTCTCGTATCAATCAGATCTCTGAAATTTCTAGAAGTTTGAAAATGATGGCACGTGAATTGAATGTGCCAGTGATGGCTCTCTCTCAGTTATCAAGGGCAGTGGAGGCAAGGCAAGACAAGCGTCCAATGCTTTCTGATTTACGTGAATCAGGTTGTTTAACTGCAGATACAAAAATTTATAATCCTGAAATAGGAGACTATATTCCAATAATAGACTTGGTTGGCAAGACAGACTTTCCAGTATATGTTTTGGATCAGCATAAAAAACTCATCAAAACCAAAGCGCGTAAGGCCTTTGCATCTGGAAAGAAAAAAGTATACAAGGTTACTACATATTCTGGTAACGAGGTCAAAGCATCAGCTAATCACCCATTTTTAACTGTGGAAGGTTGGAAGAGGCTTGATGAGCTCCAACTAAAAGAATTTGTGGCAACAGCTAGAGTCCTTAACTCGGAAGCTAACGAGTTCATTTATTCTAGAGATTTAAATACATATAAGGAATATATGGATGATGAGGAGTTGATTTTATTAGCTCATATGATTGGTGATGGTTGTTATGTTCCGAACCAACCTTATCACTATACAAGTAAGGACCAAGACTGCATTAATATTGTCTCAAAGATGAGTACCCATCTTTATAGTATTCAATGCAGATCAGTTGCTGACAGGAATTCAGAAGGTACTCAAGCTCTTTATCTACCAAGTCCATATCATTTGACACATGGTGTTAGGCATCCGTTCACTATGCTTTTGGAAAAATATGGGCTTGAAAAAGCACATGGCTATAAAAAAGATTTGCCAGACAGATTGTTTAATTGTCCGTTAAGTCAGTTGTCTTTATTTGTTAGACACTTGTGGGCTACAGATGGGTCCATTAATTACTCTAGATCTAAGTCTGGTAAAAAAGGTAAGTTTGGGCTTTCTTATAGCTCCCAGTCTCTAAAATTAATTCAGAAACTCAAAAAATTATTGTTACGTTTTGGTATTGCTTCAAGGATTTCTACTAATCCCAAAGAGGGCTATAGGGATAGTTATCAAGTCAACATTACTGATGCTGAAAATGTTAGGCTTTTTGCCCAAGAAATAGGTTTCTTTGGACAGAAGCAAAAAGACTATTTGAAATTATTACCAATCTTGGAAGAAGTGGAGTCTAATCCTAACGCTGACGTGGTTCCTAAGTATGTATGGAATCGAGTAAGAGAGCTACTTGCTGCGTCAGAAATGAGCCATAGAGAGTTTCAGAGACGACTAGGTACAGCATATTGTGGCAGTACTCTTTTTAAATCAAATCTTTCTAGGTCAAGAATGAGTCGAGTTGCTGCCATTCTGCAAGATAGTGAGCTCCAGGATATGGCTGAGAGTGATATTTACTGGGACAAAATTAAGTCTATTGAGCTCATTGGAGAAGAAGAGACTTACGATATAGAAGTGCCGGAGTACCATAATTTTGTTGCAGAGAATTATATACTCCATAATTCACTTGAGCAAGATGCGGATATAGTAACCTTTATATATAGAGATGATTACTACAATCCTGAATCAGAGAAAGCTGGGATTGCTGATGTAATCATCGCTAAACACAGATCGGGACCAACAGGTGTAATTGAATTATTATTCCAAAACAATATCACCAAGTTCAAGAACCCGATGCCTGACATCAATCCGGGGTTTAACTAATGACGAAACAATTTGGAGATTTTGACTATAAGGAAGAGTACCAGTTTGAAATTATTCCTTGTCCCTATGAGCAGACTACTACTTATGGCAAGGGTACAGCTGGTGGTCCTGCTGCGGTAATTGAAGCTAGTCAGGAATTAGAATTCTATGATGATGAATTTAATCTTGATCCCTCTGATTATGGCATTAGGACTATAGCTCCAGTTGAGATGGAGCTGCAGCACGCAAGGCATGAGAGACCATTTGTTGAGCTAGAAGATGTCTGCAAGGCAGCTTACGAGCGTAAGAAATTCCCACTGGTTATTGGCGGCGAGCATTCTCTCTCGCTTGGTGCAGTGAGAGCTGCTTATGAAGCGGCTGAAGGTAACCTTACTCTCTTGCATTTTGATGCGCATGCCGACTTGCGCCAGGAATACAACGGTAATCCCTATAATCATGCTTGTGCTATCTATTCAATTTATAAAGCTTGCCCGCGGATCAAAATTGTTTCAGTAGGTATTCGTAATATTTCCCGTGAAGAATGTGATTGGCTTAGAGGGCTAGAGAAACAAGTTGAGGAACATGTTCTAGAGGAGATGCCAATCTCTATATTCTATGCTCGTGATGAGTTTCACAAGACCTATGGTTTTCGCGAAGCAGCCAAAAATTTTAAAGAAGATATTGGTGCCAAGCAAACCAGTAAACAATTCTCGCCTGGTTCTAGGTTCAAGTATTGGAACTCCAAAGATGTCATTGATACTATCCGCAATTATGGCAACCACAAGCTTTATATTAGTTTTGATTTAGATGGTTTGGATTCAACTTTGATGCCAAGTACTGGTACCCCGGAGCCTGGTGGTTTGGATTGGTATACTTCAACTAATATCATTCGTGAAGCTTGCAAGGAGTCTGAGTTGATTGGGGCTGATGTGGTGGAGCTTGCTCCTA
>JAPPOW010000240.1 GCA_028817775.1 Candidatus Melainabacteria bacterium
GGCTGAGGTTGAGAATTTTGTTTTCAAGCATTTGCTTGAAAACTTCAATAGCAACAAAATTCAATTTTATAGAACTAGCGCAGGCTCAGAAATTGATTTTATTGTTGATACTGATGACGGTGTGGATTGTATTGAAGTGAAATATTCTGGGCGGATTAATTCAAGAACTAAGATGCCAGCGAATATTAGTCGCTTTGTTGAGGATCATAAGCAATTCAGGTTTAATCGTAAGATTTTAATTACCAAGGAGTTCTTGAAAATTGATGAGGAGAATAAAGAGTACTTTATTCCTGCTGCTTTGTTTCCATTGTTAAAGCTTTGAGGCTTCTAGCTAAATTAGGGCTAGGTCTTAAACTCCAAATTGAACAGTTCTATCACCAAAATTAGCTAATAATTCCATACGTCTTCTACGAAAGTCGTTTAATTGTCCATCCTCAGCTTTAAGTTTAGTTAACTCAGTAGGAGCTTGATTGATTTCCTTATCTTTAGTTTGTTTTGCATTAGCGGCTTGGCTGAAATTAGTTATTGCTAGCTTAATACCAAAGTGTCGTTCTATTATTGATTTGACTTCTGCTAATGAAGGCTCTGGGAGACCCAGTTTTCGCATCCATAGATCACTCGTTCTCCACCACGTTTCTAGATGAATTTGTGCAGCTTCAGGGTCTGTTGCTAGTGCGTCTCGTACTTGCTCTCTGATTTGTTCTGGTTCAACAAAGGCTGCACTTGCACCAATAAATCTTTCGAATCCTTCCTTGAGGAAGCCCTCTAAGGCTACAGATCCATCTACAGCTTCAGCCATCTCAACTAAGGATTGAGGATCAAAACAGCCGACTATTGGACTTTTGAGTACAGTCCTTCTGTGTCTATCAACTTTATTTGCTGTTGTATCTGAGCAATCCACTAGAGGGGTTTCTAAGCTTCAGCTTTCATCTTGTTAGCTTTCTCGATAACTTCATCGATACCAGCAACCATATAGAAAGCTTGCTCAGGAAGATCATCATATTTACCTTCAAGGATTTCTTTGAAGGACTTGATTGTATCCTCTAGCTTGACGTACTTACCAGGTGAACCTGTGAAAACTTCAGCTACGTGGAATGGCTGTGAAAGGAATTTCTGGATCTTACGAGCACGGTAAACAACTGCTTTGTCCTCGTCAGTCAATTCATCCATACCAAGAATTGCAATGATGTCCTGAAGTTCTTTGTACTTCTGAAGGATGTTCTGTACTGCACGAGCAACATCGTAGTGCTCATTACCAACAACGTCAGCCTTAAGTGCTGTAGAAGTTGAATCAAGTGGATCTACTGCTGGGTAAATACCAAGCTCAGCGATTTGTCTTGAAAGTACAGTAGTAGCATCCAAGTGAGCAAATGTAGTTGCTGGAGCCGGGTCAGTCAAGTCGTCCGCTGGAACGTAGATCGCTTGTACTGAAGTAATTGAACCCTTGTTAGTTGAAGTAATTCTTTCTTGCAGTTGACCCATCTCGTTAGCTAGAGTCGGCTGGTAACCAACTGCTGAAGGCATACGACCAAGAAGTGCTGATACCTCAGAACCTGCTTGAGTAAATCTGAAAATATTGTCAACGAAAAGAAGAGTGTCCTTACCTTCTTCATCACGGAAGTGCTCTGCCATAGTCAAACCAGTAAGAGCAACACGCATACGTGCTCCAGGAGGCTCATTCATCTGACCGTAAACCAGACCAACTTTATCGATTACGCCTGATTCTTTCATCTCTTCCCAGAGGTCGTTACCCTCACGAGTACGCTCACCTACACCGGAGAAAACTGAAATACCATCGTGCGCTTTGGCTACGTTGTTGATCAGCTCCATAATTAGAACCGTTTTACCAACACCAGCACCACCGAATAAACCAATCTTCCCGCCTTTGACATATGGAGTAAGAAGGTCGATAACTTTAATACCAGTCTCGAAAATTTCAACCTCTGTACTTTGCTCAGAAAGTGCTGGAGGATCACGGTGGATTGAACTAAATTTCTTAGTCTTAATGTCGCCAGCCTCGTCAACTGGTTCACCAAGTACATTCATGATTCTACCGAGAGTCGCTTCGCCCACTGGAACTGAGATTGGTGCACCAGTGTCTTGAACATCCATACCGCGAGTCAAACCTTCAGTTGAACTCATTGCAATTGAACGAACACGGTTGTCACCAAGTATCAATTGAACTTCAGTTACCAGATTGATTTCTTGTCCTGCTGGGTTTTTGCCTTGAATCTTCAATGCGTTATAAATTTCTGGGAGCTCGCCTGCTGGGAACTCAACATCTACTACAGGGCCAATGACCTGTACGATTTTGCCTAGTGCTGTTTTTTCTTTTACTGCCATGAGCAAGATTTTATCATTGAAAAAAGCCTACAATTCTTGGGATTTTTTGAAGAAAGCGTATAATATGTAAAGATGCAAGGTAATAAAAAACTAAGATTTGACCTAATTTCAGCAGCTTTGCAGCAAGTTCTAGCCTTGCTAGAAGATGGTACTTGGCTTGCTGGGCTGGAGCCTGCTGATAAGTCACTCAGTTTACATGGGCAGCTTGACCATATCGCTCAAGCCATGATCCAGGCTTACAAGGCACGAACTGATGAAAAGTTTTGGCAAGTATATTGGAGCTTGCTAGAGCAAGCAAGCTCGGAGCATGAAGATTTTGAATACAATCCAGTTTTTGAGCGAGAGCATATAGATTTTGCAATTCGTAATGCTTTCTTTTACTATCTCTCTGCAATTGCTTTGATTCCTGATCTCTATCAAAGAAGTCGTGGCAGAGTGATTAGTGCGCAAGAATACCGTGAGGCAGCCAGAAAGATTATGGAGCTCGGTTATCATTTATCAAAGTTTCACTTCGATGTGTTTCGGGCATTTGTTTACGCTACTAGTAAAACCAAATCTGGTGTGAGCTCCAACTTGCATCAATATGATCTGGCTTGTTTTGAACTGAGTGAGGATTTGGTACTTGCTATGAGTGATCGCGCTCGTGATTTGATTCAAGTAGAAGCTAAGAAACTTGATGCCAAGGCTAAATTGCGTATCGATCAACCTACCATTGGTTGTCCTGCTCTTTATGCTAGTGGCGGGCAGATCAATATGATAGAGCTACTCTACCAGCAGGTCTTGGCTTACTTAGATTCAGTTTCTTTCTTTGATTCTTCTTTGGAAGCTGATTTATTAGTTGAATCGATATAGCGCTTGATTCTTACAATAGCAATGAGGAAACCACAGGCTGTTGCAATCAAGATCGAGAATGCAACATAGTTACCATCTCTAGTTTTTTCTAACCAGGCGCCAATGAAGTAGCCAATTGCTACTGTGGCTGGAACTACATATGCAAGGTCATGAAGGCTTCGCAAAACTACTTGACTAATTCTTTGAGTAGAGGAATCTTATCAGCGTGCTCGCCTGCGTAAAGTGCAAACACAATCAGAGCAAGGACAAATACTGGAAATATGTAAGCTACTATTACTGGATTCATTCTTTCCTGACCCCCTTTGTTTGGTCAATTCTGAGACTACATAAGCATGCAGCTGCTAGTGCCATTATACCAAGAAGTAAATAGATTATGCATAGATCAAAGTTGATTTTGGATGTGTCGTTGCCAAAAACAATATCCTTCATGTATACCCCAAAGAAAGAGCATAGTGAGAAGCCTGCTGCCAAAGAGATAGTGCTTAGAGATTTATAGTAATTCTCTTTGAGTAGTCTATCGAATTTAACTGCTATTTTAGGTTTTCCTTACAACACCTTTGACAATACCTTGAATCTTCAAATCATCTTGCCTAGGGTCAATGAAGATAGGATTCATTGTTGGGTTTTCGGGTTGCAGACGCACTCGAGCATCTTCCTTAAAGTAACGCTTGAGAGTTGCTGCTTCATCATTAACTAATGCAACAACGATTTCACCATTGCGGGCTGCTTCCCTTGGTTCAATCAATACTAGGTCTCCATCAGAAATTAAGGCGTCAATCATACTCTCACCTTTGACTTTGAGGGCATAGCAACCATCTGGAAAATAAGTGTCGAGTTCTAGGAAGTCATTGGCTCTATCCATAACGTCTAGCGGTGCACCAGCGGCAATCTTACCGAGAATAGGAATTTGTGAACGTTCAACTTGGAACTCAGCGCCTGCTTCTAGTGAGCGCTTATCAAACTTGCCGTGGAATTTTTGGGATTTGCTGATCTCTGGAAATTTTTCCTGGCAGTGTAGCATCACTTCATCGTCACAAATTTGTACTGAGCGAGCTGAGCCGGTATTCCAGCTGACAGCTTCCTTCTTGCGTAAAGCTGACATGTGATATTGCAAGGTGCCCTTGGTGATGCCCATCTCTGCAGCGATCTCATCAAGAGTCGGCGGGTAATTGTGCTGATTGGTAAGCTTGTAAATTACTTCAGCGGTTTCTTCTTGTTTGGGTGAAAGTCTTGTAGCCATCTATAGTTCTCCTTAGATTAATACTTACCCATATAGTAGCATATGGATGTATGAATTACAAGAGTATGGAGTTTAATCTGTCGATATCTTAAATAAAGCTCAGTAGCATAATTGCGCCAAGCACAAAATTAACTCTGTGGAGCACTTCACTTTGTTTGTGTAGTTTGGAGAACTCATCAGAATCGTTCTCATAGGCTTCCACAATTGCTGGCGACAAATTCATAGCTATATGTAGACTAATTGCGACAATGGCTAATGCCAAAATTGTCGAGTTAAGCAGAGCAGAATTAAGTAGCTTGGTCACTTCCTCACCTGTACCAGTAGTAATGAAGAAGCTGAACTTAGCTACGTAAATGAATTCTACCAACTTAGTTAGTGCTATAAGAATTGCAGAGACTTTGATCCAAGAAGCAAACTTGCCAAAGACTTCTACCATCAGGGTACCAGCTTCTTCTCTGCTCAAGTTATTAAAGAGTGAGGGCGCAACCAGTGCACCAATCACCAAAGTACCACCTGTGATAATCACCAAGCTGAAAATTTGAACTAGATTAAGTATCTCTTGCAAGGACATAAGCATCTATTTTAATCTATTAGCTTGTTTCGTGCAAATAAGTGCGGTAATTCTAGTACAATTATAACTCGTGTTAATACTAGCACTAGATTCAAGCCAGCATCAGCAATCCCTCGCTATCTATAATAGTGAGAGTGATACTCTGCTTGCCAATTGGGCTGGTGAGGGCAAATCCTCACAATTGATGCCAGTCTTGGTTGGTCTCTTTGCTGAGCTTCAAGTCAAGCCACAAGATCTAGATCTGCTCGTCTGCACCACTGGACCTGGTTCATTTACTGGGATTCGTACTGGGCTGACCTTGATCAAAACTCTAGCTGCACAGCTTGAACTCAAAACTTTAGCGCTTAATAATTTTCAGCTCTTGCGCTTTGATCAAAACTTGAGCGACTCTGATCCAGTCATTATGCATGCTGGTAAAACTGATTACTTTATTTCACGGGCAGATGCTGATTATTTCTCATTTGAGAAAGAAGGATTGGAGCTAAAACAGTTCTCTAAGAATACAGCAGAACTTTTGATTGACTATTACAAAGCCAAGCCGGATGCAGAGTTGTTTGACTACCCAGAGCTTCAAGCCTATTACCTTAGGGAGCCGAGCATTAATAAAATGAAAGCTGCCATATAATTAAACTATGGCTGATCAACAACAAGCCAGTGACTTGCTTGAACAAGGGCAAGCAAAGCAAGCGTCTGAGATCTATCAAGAACTTGGTCTGCAAGCTCATGCTGCCTATGCTGCAATCTTTGATCAAGACTTAGAGCGAGCTGCCAAATTAAACAAGGAAGCAGAGTATTCACCGTTAAGCAAGTGGGTTGAATTTCTGTTGGGGCTGCTAGAAGCAAGTGATGACCAGCGTTTGGCTAGCCCAGGCTATTTGACTTGCCGGCTCTATACTGAGGCAAGTATTGGTTACTTACTTGACTACCAGCTTGATGACTACCTGACTAAGTTAATCAAGCACCGCTATGATCTAGTACCGGTCTACCCAGAGATACTCAAGGATATAGGCTCGGCTTACTTGGCACGTAAGGATTATGAGACTGCACTTGAGTATCTAAATGAAGCCAAACAGAAATATGCTCAGGATGCAGGGGTCTACTATAAGTCAGCTATTGCTTATCTTGGTTTGGATATGCCAGATCAAGCTAAGCCTTGTATAGAGATGGTTGAGCGCTTGATTCCTGGATCAACTTTGGTTTCTCAACTCAAGCAAACCTTAGGTTAAAACTTTCAATGCAAGTTTTTAAGTTATTTAGGGGATGTGTGATACAAATATAGTCCATTTGGACTATCTAGCTTTTGGCTCAATAACGGGAATGATATTCCTAAGAGATGAACGTTAATAGCCTTAATTCAAATGATTCAAACAACCCGCTAGAGAAACTAGTCCTCTATAGCGACAAGGCTAATGACGCAGCAGCAGCAGCCAAGAAGGATACTGCTACTGATGCAGTGGAGCTAGATCAAGCGGAAGCAAGTCAATTCAATGACATCAAAAACCGTATTAAGGAAATTAAAGATGGTGACAGAGCAAAATTAGTTGCTGAGTTGCGTGAGAAATTTTTATCAGGTCAGTTGAATGAAGACTACAGTGGTGCTGCAGTGGCAGACGCCATGCTTACTGATGGTTATGGAGAATTTTTATTCAGCTAATGGATTATTTACTAGATATCCTGGATAAAGAAACTGAAGTTTACAGCAACTACTTAGATCTTGCTGTGCAAAAGAAAAAAGCATTAGTTGAGAATGATATCGATAAACTTGAGCAGATTACAGACCAAGAAAAAAATCTTTCTACCAAAGTACTAGCACTTGAAGCAGCTAGAGTTGAATTTTTGCGCGAACAAGGATTCCCGCCATCAATTCAACTTAGTGAATTGCTTCCGGAGCTTGATTCAAAACAGCGTGATCAAGTCAAGGACAAAGCAGAAGGATTGAAGAAAGTTCTTACTGAGTGCAAAAAATTTACTGAGACTAATATGGCCTTGATGAAACAATCATCGAACTATATAAATCATATGATCAAAATCTTTACATCAACAATTAATGGTAATAAACCTGCGGTATACACAGCCAAGGGTGAGGAGAATAAATTTGAGGCAGGTAAGATAGCTGATATTCAAGGATAGGGCAGGGATATGACTATTGTATTTTTAGTATTGATTGCAGTTTGCGTTTTCGGCGGTTTCATGCTGGAGGGTGGACCGATTCATGCAATCTACTCTGTATGGCAAGAGTACATAATTATTTTTGGTGCAGGTGCATTTATTTTCTTAGCAATGATGCCAGGTAAAATTCTTAATCATATTGGTGGGTTTATTAGTGGTCCTTTCGCTGCTCCAAAGTACAGTAAGGATATTTATACGGAAGTACTTAAGGTTATGTATGAAAGTTTCATTAACCTCAAACGTAGTGGTCTACTAAGTTTGGAGAAAGATGTTTCCAGTCCTGATACTAGTTCTATCTTTTCTAAATATCCAAGTTTCTTGGATAATCACCATGCACTTGATTTCTTCTGTGATTCACTCAAGCTTGTAATCAACTACAACTCTAAACCAGAAGATGTTGAACAGGCAATGAATGCAGAGATTGATGCACACCACGCTGAGTCTCATATTCCATCAGGTGCAATTAACAGGGTTGCAGACGCGATGCCAGCAGTTGGGATTGTAGCTGCGGTACTTGGTGTAATTATTGCGATGGCGCATATTGATGGTCCTCCAGCAGAACTGGGTCACAAGGTATCTGCTGCACTGACTGGTACATTACTTGGTATTTTTACTGCTTATGGTTATTGTCAACCAATTGCACAGCATATTGAATATCTTTGTGAAGATGAGTCTCAATACTTTCAGTGTATGAAAGAAGGTTTGATTACTTATTTAGGTGGTGCTGAACCAATGGCAGCAGTAGAGATTGCTCGTCGTTGTATTCATAGTTATAATCGTCCTTCTAGTGCGGAACTAGAAGAAGCCATCAGTGGCATCAAGCCTAGGTAGTAGAATTTACTCATAAAGTCCCATCTGCGGCGTTACGCGATCCCTTATGGGCTAGAGCCCACTACGGGCACGTCCTACGGACTTCGCAAGCCTTGCATCTGGGAGCTTTCTGAGCAAATTCCCGCTCGGCGATTTCCTCAGATTGGGTTAAACTTAGCTCGCAAGAGCTTTAATTTTTGAAACCGTTTCTTCCAGTAAACCAGGATTTGCTATCGTGCAATTGCTACCAACTTCAACTCTAAATACAGGAAGGCCATATTTATCTTTTATGAACTTGTCCCTCAAAGAATCAGGGATGTCAGTATCACTGTTATGAGAGATGCCATCAACTTCTATATTCGCTAAGACTTTGCCATTCTGTTCAACTACTAGATCCAGGTCAAAGAAGCAGTCTTGTAAATCAGTTACTTTGGCTTTGCGGGCGCTTAGTCCTGCTGAGGACAAGCTAGGGGAGATTAGCTCTAGTACTAGATTTTCACTAATACGCTCTTGCTTGAGTATCTCTTCAGTGGCTTGTTGAGCTTCTTCTTTCCAACCAAGCTTATTGGAAAGTTCTAGTGTAACTTGCCGGAGAGATTTACTGAAGTGGTCATTTCTCTTGTCTAAGTAGAATTGAAGTAGGCTCAGCTCTCTCATTGCAATCCTCTTGTTGTTTGGGGGACACGGAACTTCGCTTAAGGTGTTCAAGGTGTCAACAAATTTGGCTATGTAGAGACTAGGATTCTGGTCAAATTCTCCATTCAAAATACTAGCTCTAAAAAATGTCAGCAGTATGCAAAGAAATTTGGCATCTTTGATTTCGGGGATTGTTAATTGTCTAAGGCAGGCTTCTTTTATCGGTCTTGCTTCAGCTGTGCAAGTTTCTCTAAGGCCACTCAGGCTATAGACTGACTGCTTTTCATACCATGAGCCTTCTTCAATATATCTCTTGATTGTGCGTGCCAGGTCATTCAAAAGTTGAAAAGGTACAATAGCAAAATTTTCTTCATTCGCTTCATCAAATCTATTGTCGTGTATGCTTGTACACAAGTTATTGGCTGCCCCTGGACCAAAAAAGTCCTGACAGTTTTTAAAGTTAGTAAATCTGCATAGAGCCCTCAAAAATGATCTTGCAGTCTTTGGATTTGGTCTCAAACTTCTAAGTCCATTGCACAATAACATAAGCGTTCTTCTTTGTAATAGTTTTTGACCAGCGGCATCTTCAGTAACAGAGCTCATTAAGTGGGTAGCTCTAGTGAAGACTTGGTCTGCAAGGCTAGAGTCTGGATCATAGCGAGCACCAAGTTTAAATCTCTCAGCTGCCGAGCAGAAGCAAGCAAGTAAGTATAAATCACTAGCTTTATCCCTATCATTGAGAAATCGTCTAAGAAAATTTGTTAATTTCATTGTTGCACTTATGAAACCGTATTGTTCAAGCTTCTGTCTTAAAGCTGGAGTCATACTGCGAGAGATGCTTTCAAGTACTTGAGACAGTACCACTTTGTCACAACTGCTGTAATTGCCTTCTAGTAAGTTGAGACTATCGTCAATTAGATCAAGGAGCTCATCAGCTCTTGATATTGGTTTTTCAAGCAACTTGGCAACCGCAGAAATTAGTTCGCCTCTGTTCAGGCTTTTGGCTTCGGTGCTAGCCGGACTAGTTGCATCTCTTTGTGTGCTAGCTCGAGCAATTAGTCTTGCTTCAGAGCCAGTTATCTCTAAATTCACGGGATATTATTGTAACACGAAGGCTGGGTTTATCTGAATAATATTGCTATTTCTCAACTAATAAAGTCTGGGTAGGGAAGGCCATATCGATCCCAGCTTTCTCAAATTCTTCTTTGATTCTAAGATTGATCTGCTCGCGCACTCGCATATATTCAGCATAATCACCAGAGAGATGATAGTAAACAATTTCAAAATCTAGACTATAAGCATTGAACTCAAAGAAGTTGACGCGATCTAGATCAGCGTTATCAACCTCAGAGAAAACTTTGCTGATGATTGCTGGGATTTCTTTGCACTTTTCAAGATTGGTATCGTAAGTCACTCCAATGGTAAACGGAATACGGCGCTTGCTCATTTTCTTGAAGTTTTGTACACGAGCATTGGTTAATTCTTGGTTGGAGATGACAATTTCTTCTCCTTGTAGGGCTTCGATGCGAGTGCTTTTCATGCCAATCTTTTTGACTGTACCCATGTGCTCACCAACAACAATAAAATCTCCCACTGCAAAGGGTTTGTCAAAGTAGATGGAGAATGAACTAAAGACATCACTGAGAATGTTTTGTACTGCAAGAGCAACAGCAATACCACCAATACCTAAACTTGCAGCAAGTGAGGTGATATTGACTCCCATATTGGAGAGGAAGAGCAAGAAACCAGTTGCCCAGAGTATGATCCGGACAAAGAGATTGATACCATTGAACATCATTTGATCAGATTCATTGGTCTCATCATCACGCAGCATATTGTGCAGGAAGTACTCTATTACTTTCTGGGAAGAAATTAAGAACTGAACAATAAAGGCCGCTAAGAAAAGCCCGTCGATGAATTTTGAAACATTATCAGGCAGTGTCAGGTAGTGACTTGCAAAGTAAAATGCAGTCAGGTCATAGAAGCGTGGATGAATTGCATCAAAGGCATCCACTAATTTGTCATCAAACTTAGTTGAAGTTGCATCAGCAAATTTGCGCAGGCGACCAAGAACGATGCCGCGGAAAATTCTGAACATTACCATTAATGCTAGAAAGAGCCCCAGTGCTTCAAGATGCTGTTCTACTGTGTTGTTAAGGTATTTGAGTTTTAGAATTTCTTCAAACGTCATGGGCTAATTTTAACATTGGTAAGGGTGTGTAAGCGCTTAGAGGACCACTGTCATCCTGAGCCTTCAGGCTTGCTGAAAACTCATTACTCAACGAGCCCCGTCCGGCGTCAGGATCTCATTGGTTCCACACAGGGATCCTGACGTCATGCCTTTGGCATTCCTCAGGATGACAGAAGGTTTTAGTTGTTCCACTCATGATAATATTGAACTCCTAGTGTCTCACTTGAAGCTAGATTTTGTCGTATTAGGAATGGGAGCCGTGGGCGGTTTCTATGGTTTGCGGCTGGCTAAATATCTACAAGATCATCCTGGTGAATTTGATTTAAGTTTTGTAGCGCGTGGCAAAACTCTAACTGCATTGCAGCAAGGAGCGGTGCTTGATGATTGTGGCACTAGTTATGAATTTAAAGATCTTCAAGTAGTTGAGAAATTTACTGACTTAAAACTTAATCCAGAGAAGTTAACTGTAGTTTTGCTCTGTGTCAAATCCAAGGACACTATTGAGGCGGCAAGTTCGATCCTGGGGGATCCTGATGTCCCCTTCCTCACTTCGTTCGCGCAGGGTCCTCAGGATGACAGTTTGGTAGTACTTTCGGTGCAGAATGGAGTTGAGAATGAGGAGCGTATTGCTTCTGTCTTAGGCGAGCAGAAGGTGATTGGAGCGCTGACTAATATTGCTGCTGAAGTCATTGAGCCAGGACATTACCTCAACAAGGGGAAGTATAGCCTGGTGCTTGGTGAGCTTGATGGCAAACTAAGTGAGCGGGTTGAGGCGATTGCTGCAGTATTCAAGGCTGCTGGTATCAATGCCAAAGTCAGTCAGAATATTTATAAACAACTTTGGTCCAAGCTGGTGTGGAATGCTGGTTTCAATCCCACCAGTGTTCTTTACAATATGACCGTTGGACAACTATTGGAACGTCCTGAGATTCGTGAGCGGATTATTGGGGTGATGCAGGAAGTAGTTGCAGTTGCCGCAGGACTAGGTTACCAGCTTGCTGATGATGTGGTTGAGAGCCATGTTGCTCGCACTGATGTGCCTGAGTGGTATGAGTTTAGAACTTCAATGTTGCAGGATTTCCAAAAAGGCAAAGAGATAGAGCTGGATGACTTGCTTGGAGTAGTGGTTCGTAAGGGCAAGGAGCTTGGATTGGATGTGCCTCACGCCTCCAAGCTTTATGCTGATTTGCAGGCAAAGCTGCAATGACGTAAAATAGCCTAAGGTGTTAATTTTAATCGCCATCTTTTTATTAGTTTTGCCAGTTTCTGCCGCGCCAGAAGCTGTAATTAAGGAATTTAAATCTCATTACCAAAATGTTAGCGAGCGAGCTGATGGTCTGATCAAAGCTGACGGCAAAGTTTGGCTTGAATTCAAGGGCAATGCCGTGACTAATAGTCTAGAGCTGAGTTTCAAGGATGGTGATGATTTCTTGTTCTCGGATGGTTCGGTTTTTACACCAATAGAAAAGAATACAGCCAAGAGTTTTGATTTCTTTCATCCTGAGATTCAAGCCAAGATACTTTCAACTAATTTAGTGCAGAGTTTTCTGGTCCCTGAGGGATTTACTTTGCCGCGAGATTTGGCAATTACTATGGGACGTCTACCGCTGAACTTGCGCAGTGTAGAGCTTGCTAGTGATAGAGAACTTAGATTTAGGGAGAGACTCAAGCAAGAAGCCAAAGCTAAGGTTATTGATGCCCTGGTTTATTCAAATCAAAGTGCCAAATTGAAACGAGTTCAATTTGAGAATAAAGCTAAGCTTGAAAATCTTGAGGCAATTAGCCAGGGCTTGACTTATCTCTCCAATATGAAAAAGATAGAAGATAAACTTTATTTCTCTGATTTTCATAAGGCTCAGATTTTTGAAGTGGATCAGGCGAGCCTTGAAGCCAAGACCGTGATTGATTTTGCTAAACTTGGTTTGGAAATTAAGTTGCGTGATTTTGAGGTGGATCAAGAAGCTCAGATTGTTTATGGGCTTGATTCACTTGAGTCAAAATTAATTGTTACTGATTTGAAAAATCAAAAAATTCTCAAGTCAGTTCAAGTGCCAAGTGCAAGTTCTAATCTAATCAGGATCAGGCGCAGTGCAGCCGAGCCAGATCAGATTTTGCTTATTGCCAAGTCAGAAGCCAAGGTGATTAGTGTGGGGACTTTTGATTACCGGATTAACCAAGAGATCAACTTAAATAGTTTTGAAGAAGCGGTCTTACCTACTGCAATTGCAAGCAATGAAGCTAATATCTTTGTGGCAGTTGAATTGATCAAACCAAAGGATGGTGTCGTGGCTAAAGTCTTGGTTATTGATTCAATTAGCGCAAAATTAAGTCAATCAATTGATTTGGATTTTGTACCATATGATTTGCTCTTGGCTCAAAACAGACAAAGTGTGTATGCTCTTGGCTCTAATTCTGAGGGAGCCTTTGTGGCAGACTTGGGGATTGGCAAAGCTTCCTTTGTTCAAATCACTAATCTGGCACCTGATATTATTGCTCCACGCTCTATGAGCTATGCGGCGCTTGATGATTGGCTTTTGATTAGTAGTTCAGATTCTGAGACTATGGCTGTACTCGATATTCCATCATGGTCTATAGTGCATAAAATTGATTTAGGCATGGGGTCAAATTTGCTAGTATCTTTCTAGTGCCGGCAAGTTCTATTTATATTCATTTACCTTTCTGCAAGACCAAGTGTCCGTATTGTGACTTTGCTAGCTTTGCAAAGGAAGACGATAAAAGACAAAGATATATAGATGCACTTTGTAGCGAGATAGATCAGCGTATGTTGCAGTGGGATTTACGTGATGTGGAAATCAAAACAATATTTTTTGGTGGTGGCACTCCAAGTGTGCATAGCCGAGCTGAGCTAGAGCAAATATTTAGTAAATTAAAGCAGTGGTTTAAAATTCTAAATTCTGCAGAAATTACTCTAGAGGCTAATCCTGGAACAATTGACCGGGCTAAGCTAGAGCAGTTTATTGAGCTTGGAATTAATCGTATAAGTTTTGGTGCTCAAAGTTTTGATCCCGACTTGCTTGAAAAATTAGGGCGAGGGCATAGTGTAGAGGATTCAATTCGTTTTGCTAGTGTTTTAAACCGTCATTGCAAGGAGGAACGACGAAGCAATCCAGTGGATCAGCAAAGTCTATCAACTGGATTGCTTCACTGCGTTCGCAATGACGGTAGATTAGCTAGCTGGAGTCTGGATTTGATTTATGGTTTGCCAGGTCAAAGCCTTGAGTCTTGGCAGCAAAGTCTGGAGCAAGCACTTGAATTCTCGCCGCCGCATATCTCAGCTTATTGCTTAAGTATTGAAGCCAATACTCCTTACGGAAAGATTTATGGTGATTCAAGCCACCAGGATTTACCGCAGGAAACTAAATTAATTGAAATGTATGAACTTGCTAATGAGAAATTCAAGGCAGCTGGTTTAGAGCGCTATGAAATTAGTAATTGGGCAAAGCCAGGACATGAAGCTCGGCATAATTTGGTTTATTGGCGCGGGCAGGAATACTTTGCTTTTGGTTTGAGTGCACATGGATATATTGATTCGCTTCGTTACGCTAATACCAGGGAGCTTGAACAATACCTTGCTGGGATTTTTGAGCAAGAGAGTTCTAAAATAGGAACTCAAGAGAAGCTCGAGGAGAAGATTTTGCTTGGCTTACGTTTGGCTGAAGGTCTCAGCTTGAATCAAGAACTCAATGCTGCTATCAATCAGGCTAAGCTGCAAGAACTCAAAAATACTGGCTTTATTGAGGGACAAAACTTAATTAAACTTAGCGATAAAGCTCAGCTAGTAAGTAATAGAGTTATTGCAGAGCTTTGCTATCATTAACTTAGATGTTTCCGTGGCGTGAGCATATCACAAAGAGAAATATAATAATTGCAGCAATTCCTTTGCTGCTTGTTTTTGGCTATCTATTATCAAGTCAAATTGATATGACCAATATGGTCGGCTCGGTGGTTAAATCACAAATCAACAATCGTCTTAATGGCGAGCTTGCTTTTGGTGATTTTGATTTTAAGTTTAGGCACGGTCATTTATTGGTTTACTTTGATGATCTTTTGATCAAGGACTTGAACGATAGTCCAGTAGTTAGAGCTGAGAAGATGAATATGGATTTTGATCTTAAGCAATTACTTGCTCTTAAGATTAAAGTTCACCGCCTTGCTTCTGAATACTTGCAAATTAGAGCAATTCGAGATGCTGGTTTGAATTGGAATATTACCCAATTGCTCAAACCATCACGTAAACTATTTTCTTTTGAGTTGGGAGCCTTTGATTTCCCTGATATCGATCTTGAAGTGATTGATTTGATGAGCGTTAATAGGGTCAATTATGAAGCTGTTGCACTTAAATTTAGACCACAACGCTACCACTATGATATCGGTATTCAAACTAATGACGCTGAGCAAAACTATTTTAGAGCTTATGGCATGTTACCTAAGGCTAGACATAAAAAATTACTCAGCAAGGAATCGAAGCTGAAGTTAGAAATCATTAATCTAGACCCACTATCAATCAGTTTGATTAGCTCCTTACTAGCTTCTGATCCAGCATCTAGTGAACTGATCAATAGCTATATCGCAGGAACTACTCTCTCCTTAAAGCTTGATTTTGACAACGATGAAGCAGGTGGTAAATATCTGCGACTTAAGTCAAAGATTCAAAATTTAGAGGATATTGAAGATATTCTAATTGAATCGCAACTGCATATGGCGAAGGATCTTGCTGTAGACAAAGCAAGATTGACTTATGACTCTAGCGTGATAGATCTTTCTGGCCTAGTAAAAAATTGGCAAGAGCCTGATGCTGGTTTGGCTCTTACTTTGGACATGCAAGAGTTGAATCTCTATGAGATGGTGGATAGATTTCCAGAATTAGAAAAATATATTCCAAGTTTTATTCTGGAAA
>JAPPOW010000183.1 GCA_028817775.1 Candidatus Melainabacteria bacterium
CTGTCAAATAAGGATGAGTCAAAGTAGTTGTGATTGAACGACCAGACCTTGTAGTTACTTTGAAGATTGGTTTAACACCATCATCAATGTAGTCACTAGGCTTGGTTAAATTAAACTTCCAATCATTACTAAGTGTAAGCAAGTTAGCATCCTGCGCTTTGTATATCTCTTCAATAGTTTTCAAACTACCATCTTCAAGTAAAATCTTTGAATCTTTGTGCAAACACTTTCCCATTGCCGGCCTCGCCGCAAGAATCAACAAATCACTTTTCTGCAAACCAGAAGTCAGAGTGTTAAAATCATGAAAACCAGTAGTCAAGCCAGATAGCTGATTCTTATTAGCTTCACGCTCTTCAAGAATCTTCCAGCTCTCATGAACCAAATCACCAATATGAATCAATTGATCTTTGGATTTAGATTGCGACAATCCAAAAATCAATTGTTCAGCTTTATCCACAAGCTTATCAAGCTCTTCTTCCGAGTGATGTCCAAGCTCAACAATCTCGTTACCGGCAAGAATCATATGCCGCAAAATTGATTTGGTTTTAATAATTTTGGCGTAGTATGGAGCATTGGCTGCAATCGGCGCATGATCAGCAAGCTCAGACAAGTAAGTCCGTCCACCAATCTCATCAAGCAGATTATGATCCTTGAGATGCTGGGAAGCAGTGAGGATATCAATATTCTCATTCTTTTCACTCAACCTCAAAAAAGATTCAAAAATCGACTGGTGAGATTTTTTATAGAAAAAACTAGCAGCGTCTACATGTTCAACTACCTTATGCAAAGCTTCAGCATCCACTAAAATTGCCCCAAGCACAGCCTGCTCAGCTTCAATACTGCTTGGCAAGAAATCAGTCTGATTATTTCTACTATTGTTGGCAAAGCTGGTGCTCATAGATATCCTATTATAGCGACTGAGAATGCCTTAATTTAGAGGAGTTTTGAACAATTTTTAAACAGTCAATACGTACTCCTTAGTGGTATATTGATCAAGTTAATGATTGACACCACACTATACGCCAAATTAGAGGAGACCGAAGCAAATCACAAAGATTTGCAAGCTAAGCTTGCTGATCCAGAGATTTTGGCAAATCAAACTGAGTATCAAAAATTAACCCGCAGCCTCAAACGCCTTGAAAAAACTGTTTCTAAATTCGTTAGCTACAAGAAGTTAGTTAAACAAATTGAAGATGGCAAAGAAATCATCAAAGAAGAATCAGATCCTGAGCTTAAAGAAATGGCACAGCTAGAAATTGATGAGGCTGAAGCCCAATTACCCAAACTCTCTGAAGAACTCAAGATTTTACTATTACCCAAAGATCCAAACGACGACAAGGATATCATTGTTGAAATCCGTGCTGGAGCAGGTGGTGACGAAGCTTCGATCTTTGTTGGTGATCTTTATCGCATGTACTGCAAGTGCTGTGACAATCTTGGATTCAAGTATAACTTGGTTGACTCCAATGAAGCTGAGCATGGCGGCTACAAAGAAATTGTTTTTGAAGTCAAAGGTGAAGAAGTCTATAGTAGATTCAAATATGAATCTGGGGTACACCGGGTGCAGCGGGTACCGGTAACTGAATCACAAGGACGGGTTCACACCAGTACTGCCACTGTTGCCATCATGCCAGAAGCTGATGATGTAGAAATTGAACTCAAACAAGAAGACTTGGTACTCACTACCTGTAGAGCGGGTGGTGCTGGCGGACAAAACGTTAATAAAGTAGAGACTGCTGTACGTTTAGAACACAAGCCTACTGGTCTAGTGGTTCAATGCCGGGAAGAAAGGTCACAATTACAAAACCGCGAGAAAGCTCTCAAAATGATGAAAGCAAAACTTTATGAAGCTGAGCTACAAAAAAAATCTGAAGCTGAACGTAGTATGCGCAAGAACCAAGTGGGGACCGGTGGCCGAGAGGAAAAAATCCGTACCTATAACTACAAAGATGACCGTGTTTCTGAACACCGTATCAACCAAAACTTTGCCCTGCGCAAAGTACTTGAAGGTGAGTTAGATGATGTCTTCAACGCCCTAATTGCCTATGACCAAAAAATGCAATTGGAAGAATTAGCTGAGTCAATCAGTTGATCACTTCACTGCAGTGAAACTAGGAAAGATTTTATTCTGATCATAAACAATTTCAATATCCTTAAAGCCTACCGACTTAAGATCATTGATTGTTTCCTCTTCAAAACGATAGAATTGCCATTTGGCTCGAATCAAATCACTAAAGAGTAACTTCTGCTGAACCATGTCTGCAATTTTGATATTAGCAAGCAACCAAGGCGAATCAGGATCAATTAGTGGTGGTGGTGTCAAAAAGCTAGAAAGTAAAATCCCACCTGGTTTAATTGCTTTGTAAAAATTAGCATAGAGCTCAATCAACTCCTCTTGGGATCTGGCATAGAGATTCAAACCATTGCTCACCAAAATATCAAACTGATCTTGATACTCAAGATTCCAGGCATTAGCATGCATAAATTCACAATGTTGATCCAGCCCCAAATCACTAGCAAGACTAGCTGCAGCTTTGAGTGAATCTTCATCCAAATCGACACCAGTCAATTTGATATCCGAAATATTGGAATAATCAAGTCTCAACAAATCATCCATCAAGCCACAAGGAATAGAAGCCAAGTGCGTGCCATTAGCAAGTCTTGAATTAAGAATCTTGTGAAAATTTTTATAACGCTGCTGAGTTGCTACGATCCCCGGACTTTGCTCTAATATCCAACGCTCCAAGTCAGTGACTGAGCCCTTATCCAGCTCAGGATACCTAACCACGTAACTAGTCCAAAAACCATTGAGACCCTGATTGGTCAATAAAAATCTACCCAAATCAAAGGCTTGTAGCTGCTCTAGCAAGTCTAGCAGGCTTGATTTTTGCTGCTGATCTATATCTCTAGACTCTATATCTTGCTTAAGTTCTTTAACCCGAAGCTCTAAATCATTATTACTATCATTATGCGAAATAAGTTCTTCAGGCATTAACCCTCATTTTACCTCACCGGGTACAATAGTTATATGGCATCAGAAAAGGAAAAGCTCAGCCAATCTGATAAATTTGAACTAGAGCTTGATGAGTTCTTCAAGGATCGTGCTGAACATCGTGCCAATCAATTCTCAGACAAATCCAAAAAAGCCTCAGCCAAAGAAAGGTCAGAAAAAGACAAAGCTATAAGCATGGACGACAAAGGTTCAGGCTGCTGTATGACGGGTTGCCATGACTGTCCCTGGGCATATAATTCTGCCTTGTGAACTTCATATGCAAAGCTTGTGAAGCCCACAAAACAGAATTAAGACACTAGTAGAGGAATTAATAGATTAAAATCAACAAGATAGACGAAATCTTATTGCAAACCTTGGACTTTAACTAGTCGAATGTGTCATAATACGATGCATTAGACTATGTCAGTACCTGCTTCCAATTCACATAATCATACAAGTTCTAATAGCAAAACTCTTGCCAGAACTGAAATTAAAGCACCGGCTATAGAAGAGAAATCGCAGCCTCAAACAAAGCCAAATAATTCAAGTCCAGAAAATAAAAATGGAATAATAAAAACCATATGGAACAGCAT
>JAPPOW010000230.1 GCA_028817775.1 Candidatus Melainabacteria bacterium
TAAACGATATCACTCATTTCAGGCATATTTTTTCTTTTTCTAACTTTGCCTCTAATTGCCATGGCAAGTTATTTTATCACGCGGGATATTGGGAAATGTAAATATATTCTATAAGAATTGGCTTCCCGGGTACCCCAATTTGGGGTACCCGGGAAGCCAAAAAGGCTATAATCTTGCGGTGGCTTCTTTATATGTAATTGCAACGCCAATTGGCAATCTTGAGGATATCAGCCTGCGGGCGCTGCGCATACTCAAAGAAGAGGTCAATATAATTTATTGTGAAGATACCCGGGTTACAGCCAAATTGCTCAATTTCTACCAAATTGAGGGCAAAAAACTAATCAGTTTCAATAAGGACAACGAAAATAAGCGAATTAAAGAAATTAAACGGTGTTTAATTAATTCTGAGGACGTGGCAATCTGTTCTGATGCTGGTACGCCATTGGTTTCTGACCCGGGACAAAGCTTAATCACTGCTTGTTTTGAAGATGAGTTTGAGCTGGTACCACTGCCTGGAGCTTCAGCCCTAACTACTGCTTTGTCAGTCTGCCCTATCGACACTTCAAGATTTATATATGAAGGATTTTTGCCGCATAGCCCGCAGAAGCGGCGCCGGGTCTTGCGGGACTTGCTTGGTTCTACTAGACCCATTGTAATTTTTGAAAGCCCACATCGAATTAAAAAATGTCTCGAGGATATTAAAAATATTCTTGGTGAGAAAGAAGTATTTATTGCAAGAGAGCTTACTAAAAAATTTGAGCAACTCTATTATGGTTCGGTGGAGCAAGTACAAGCTCAACTTGAGGAGCAATTCCCAAAAGATGTTCAGGGTGAGTTTGTATTAGTAATTGGTACTACATAAACCACCTGATATAATTTCTTAACAATGATTCAAGGAAGAAGAAGCTTGCAGCCTTTGAGCAAGCCTATTACTAGAGAGAGTCTCCGAAGCGACCCACAAACTGCGCGAGCAATGGACGAATCAGATCTCCGCTTGAAAGCCGGTGAGGGGAATCTTCGTATGGATGAAAATGGTGACTGGGTTGAAAACCGTGCTGATGATGGCACACCGGTACGTGTTCTCAAGCAGCGCTACGAACAGAAAACAGGACCTCTCTCAGACCCTCCATTGATTGCTTACGTACCAAAAGCTTTAATCTTGGGGCTTGCATCAGTAGTTGGTCTTCCTTTGCTGGTGAATGGCTGCGAGGAAGAAGCAGCTGAAACTACTGAACCCGTTAAGGCATTGCATCTAGCTGAAGCTACTACTGAACCTTCGAACTAAAGAAAGTTTTATTAGCTGCAGCAGAGTCATGAGTTTTGCAAATCATATCTAGGTATTTGCTAAGTTCTGAATTGACTTGGGGCTTCAAGTCTGGATTGCTTCGTCTGGACGGGGGCTCCCTGTCATCACCATGGATACTAAGTTTTGGCACCCCTGAATCCTCGCAATGACGGTAAGCTATATAGCGAGCGAGGATTTGCATTTGTTCTTTGGCACTCAAAAGTAGTTGCTTACTAGCAACAGTGCGGTATTGCTCATAGACATATTTGAGAGTATTGATGACATCTCCCCGATTAGCGCGCTTCCAGCTTTGATCTGATTCTAGATAGAGATCTTGACCAGGCTCAGTGGCAACTAAGAAATCAGCGTCATTGGCTTGATTGACGGAGTCAATTTTTTCAAAACTGAGATAGTTCCAAGGGATGGCAATATCTGGATGTAAGTGCCAGCCATTGCGTAGAACTTCGTGCATGCTATTACTACCATCATGTCTGCCACTGGCACTACTCTCAGTTGCCAAACCAGACCAAGAACCGCCCTCCAGATTTAATAATGCTTCAGGTACTGCATCGTAATCACCAAGTAGATTAAAGATCACTCTTACTGCTTGTCCTGGACTTGCCGTAAACTCAATAGTTTCTCTATTTTGAGGCTGATAATCCTGCTTATGAGCAATGCTATCAATTAATTTTTGGTCGATAGTTATTGATCCACCTTGGCTGATACTCTGGTAGTTAGTAGCTGCAGCTAGCACTATGACCCAGCGTTCGTCTATTTTGACTTTGTAAATTGGTGAGACTAGAGTATCAGTATAGTCTTCAACCAAGTTGACTTCTGAAACTAGTTCATTATTTTTGTTGACTTGATAAATCTTGCCCTTGTTAAAACTTGCAGGGCGTTGCTGGAATTTAATCACATCCCAGCCACTAAATCTATTGCGTCGGGCAGCTTTGAATGCAGTCTCAGGCATTACGGCAATTGCTAGATTGTTTTTTTTGATACGGTGAGCTTTGATACAGTCACTAAACAAGCCAATATTGCAAAGTCCTTCAGTGAAATGAAAATGATCTACTGCCACATCTTTATACAAAGCCTGGTGTAAATACTTTGCTGCCATTGCTTCGATATAGGCGATACTAAAGTCACCAAGAAACTTTTGCCCCGCAATAGCTTGGCTGAGCAAGAGCCCTGAAGGACTAGCTTTGCAGCCCTGTTGTAATTTGTAGTCCTGCTTGCTATCGCAAAGGAAACCAGCTTCAGCAATTTGATTATTAGTCAGTAAATTACCAAGTTTGAACTTAACAGCTTTACCCTGCACTAGGACTTCCTGCACCTTTGCAAGTAAAGTCCTAGTACCTGGAAAATTTAGATAGTCAAATTCATCTTCAACTTGAACTGTTGGAGATTTTGCAGGAGTTGAAGCATCGAACAGCGAAGCCTGCTGTAAAAATTCAATTTCTGAATTTTGTTTAGAATCTATGCTCACCCTGATTTCAGTCTATCAGGATATTGGCCTCTTGCAAATCACCAATTAGCTTCTCTAGGGCCGAAAGCTCGATTTTTAGGCCAAAATGGGCACAAAAACTTTGATGAATTTCTTCTAATCCTTTGCCTGAGCCTATGGCCTCGATGACAAATAAGGTGGTATTGGACAGAACGAAGCTGCGGTTCTTGAGACTTTCATGATCACGATAGAAGAACACAATCTCGCTTTCTTCCTCAATATCAGTCTGGCGCAGACTTTCAATATCATCCTCTGTTGTTTTGAGATATTCAATGACTTGTGTTACAGGGTATGAGAACTTCTCAATTTTATGAACCGGAGTTAATTTAGAACTTGCTGCTAGATCAGGACTATTGTGGATTAAAACCTCTGTCCACTCATAACGGGCTAGATCACTTAGGAAATTAGGAAAGTTCTCAGCAAGATCTTCTTCTGAAAGTAATTTATAGAAATCAGCAGCCAGTCTATTGTAGATTGCTGATTTGCTCGGGTAATTATTTTGATAGTGTCGCATCAAATCATCCCAATCTTCGCCAATAATCTTGCGGCTCAAGGGATAGATGTTCTGCATCAACGAACTAAGGCTACTGACTACCAGTGAGTAATAAACGCTCAGTTCGCTCTTGGTTTGTTCTGGCAGCTCAGTCGGCTGACCCAGCATAAATTTTTGAATCTCTTGTTGTAGTTGATAGACTTGGTTCATGATTTTTATACCTGGATTGCCGCGTCGCATGCGCTCCTCGCAACGACGCCTTGTATTTGTTTTAATTCTTCGACTAATTCTTTAAGCTCAGGGAAATTAGAATCGCGCTCAAGCAAGATAGCATTGACTTCAGTTCTTGCAAGTAGTTGCCGCAAAATTTCATAAACTTCATCGATGATTCCTTCACCATGAGTATCTAGGATTTCAATTTTGTGACCGGTGTGAGAGTGGTAACCATTGAGGTGACCAGCTATATGTACTTGCACAACCCGTTCTAGCATTAGTGAATCAAGAAACTCTACTGGCTGGTAATTGCCATGATTAGTGGCGTTGACATAGATATTATTGACGTCAAGCAACATACCACAATCTGCCTGCTCCAAAATTGAATTGATAAACTGAGCTTCACTCATTTCTGCATCGATAATCGTTGAATAGAAACTTGGATTCTCAACTAAAAATGGAAGTTGGAATTCATCTTGTAAAAATTTAACGTTATCGGCAATGATATCCACTGACTCCTGAATCATTGGCACTGGAATTAGGTTCTGTAAGTAGTATTCACCAACACGAGTGCAGGAAATATGGTCAGAGAACCAAGGTGCTTCGATTTGCTGGAATAGTTCTTTGCAGCCATCAATCAGGTAAGGATCAAAACAGGGCTTACCGGGAGTCTCGGGCGCTGTGCCTATACTAAGATTCACGCCATGAGGAATCAATGCTACGCCACTATCAAGTACTTCTTGAAACTGCTGGGCTTTGCGTCCGCCTAAGTAGATATAGTTTTCTGGAACGATTTCTAACCATTCGATGAGACCGGTATTATTCTCACTGCTATAAAAATCTAAAGTTTCTTGAGTTAGAGCTCGGCGTAATCCTAATCCTAGACCTGCCTTGCTTAGTTTGTTTTTGTCCATCACTGTCATCCTGAGCTGCGTAGCAGCGTCAGGATCCCATTATCGCACACAGGAGATCCTGACGTCACTTCGTTCCTCAGGATGACATAAAAAAAGCCCCGGCAGAGCCAGGGCTTTATAATCAAATTAAGTAAGTCAATTACTACTTAACGTGCTCTCCGCATTTGCCTTCGCCGCACTTGTGCTCACCACATTCGTGTTCACCGCACTCATGCTCTCCGCATTTGCCTTCGCCACATTTGTGATCGCCACCACTAATAAGTAGTGAAGAAGAGCTAGTCTCACTAATACTGAAAATTGTTTCAGCATTAACATCGATTTCTGGAGCAGTAATTGCACCAGCGTTTAATGCTGTAGCAAGGCCTAATGCTAATGCAGCAGCTTTAACTTTCTTTTTCATCTGTTGTAATCTCCTTTGTTTGTCCGAACAACAGCAGAAATTATATACTTTAATCAAGAAATGACACCTAATTTCTTGGCATTAATTTGACCAAGATAAAAGACAAGTCTTTTGCTATCGCAAGGGAATAAAACAGTGGTGGGCAAAAAGTTTTGTTTATTAATAGCTTTGCTTTGTTTGACTAGTCAAACTGTAATGGCGATTCAATTTAAGGATGGAGATCTTGAAGCTGGCAAAGTCATTAATCTTTCTCAGCTTTTGGATAAATCAGAATTACATTTCGACACAATTTTTAGTAACGATTGGACCGGTGGCAGAGCGGGTGGCAACACCAACCCACATCGAGCATTTATTGATTATAGAGTCGAAGGACACTTGCCTCTCTATAATTTAGCTGGCAATCGAGGACGTTTGATCACTCGAGTACAAGGGCTGGGTTTCGTTGATGAGAATATAGATGATTTTGTTGAGGATCCCTTGCTTGATATTCCTGAATTGTTTTGGCAAAACGATAAACAACTTGGTGATAATGATTTGAGATTTGTCTTTGGTAAGTTTGCCAATAGAAGGTTCTTTAACAAGGATGAAATTAATCCTGATCCATTTGATATTGGGGAGATGCGTTTCTCTGGTGCTCTTGCTAATAGCTTAAATTTATTCAATTCAATCAATGAGTTCAGAGATTCTGATTTGCGCTTCTCTGGAAGTCGTCAAGCTAGTGGTTCTTATGGTTTCAATTTTGCAATCAAAAATCAAGCTGAGCAAGGTTTATTCAGCCGCTGGGGTTTCCAGCAAGCATTGGCTGTTAGTCAACTGGATGATTTCAAGTCTAACTTTTATGGAATTTCTGAACTTAATAAAGATTGGGGCAGGCAAAAACCAGGGCGCTTGAGTATGGGCTTGGTCTACGCTAATGATGCGGTATTTCGTTTGGCAAATAATGATGAGAATAGTTACTTGTTCTATTCTTCATTGGTACAAAAACTAACAGATAGACTCAAGTTTTATTTCCGCTATGGTACTTTGTTTAGAAATTTAAATTCTGGTGCTAGTAACAATAATGAATATAGATTAGGTTTCTACTATAAGTGGACTGACAAAATTGCTACTCACAATTGGCTTGGTTACTTTGATAATGATGTAGCACTAGCTGAGGAGGATGAGCGCTTCCACTGGGTTAATGTGCTGACTTATAAATTCAATAAAAATTTCTTTGCTAATTTTGCTGCGGTCTTTAGGTTTAATCAAGGCAATTCAGCAGCTACTGGCGCTAGTGACAATAACTATACTCTGGCTACTCAGTTACGGGTCTTCATGTAAGAGTTAGGGAGGTCCTGACGTCACACCTTTGGTGTTCCTCAGGATGACAGGATTTTATATTATACCTTTGGTACTACGGATTTCATTAGCAATCCGAGCATCAACTGTCTTGGCTTTGTCAAAAGCCAATGCAAAAGCTTTGAAACTCGCTTCAATAATATGGTGTGAATTAGCGCCAGAGATTTTGTGGAAGTGAATCACCATACCGGTGTTGTTAACTAGTGCACGCCAGAACTCAATACAGAGCTCGGTCTCAAAAGTATTGATGCGCTCCTTATCAACTGGCACATCGTAAACCAAATAAGGTCTAGTACCAAGATCAATATCACAACTAACTAGTGCTTCGTCCATCACTACTCGGGCTGAAGCGTAGCGGCGGATACCCTTGCGTTCACCCAATGCTTCTTTGATAGCTTGTCCAATGACTATACCAGTATCTTCGACACTGTGATGGTCATCGATTTCATGATCGCCTTTGGTTTGGACACTTAAATCTATAAATGAATGCCTGCGGAATTGCTCAAGCATATGATCAAAAAATGGCACGCCAGTATTGATATCACCTTGGCCAGAGCCATCTAGGTTGATTTCAACAGAGACTGAGGTTTCTTTGCTGTCGCGGTTAATACTTGCTTTGCGCATAAGTTTATTATTCCCAGATGGAAAAGTATAGCAATTTGGGGATCCTGACGCCTTACAGGCTCAGGATGACAAAGGCTACATTCCTAACATTTCTTCTATATACTGCAGTTCTTCTTCAGTATATCCAAGCAAGGCATCAATAATTTCATTGAGTTGTGAGTTTTTGTAATCAGTTTTGTTACGAACTTGTTTCTTGGCTTGTTCTAGCAAATCTTGAGTATCTAAGTAAAGTGCTTCTGCTTCTTCAAAATCAGCAAAGTCACCTTCATCAAGTTCTAGACCACCTTCACTAAAACGTTTGCAAGCAAGAACAATCTTTTGGTAAACATCGACATCTTCATCGGTACCAATTTTCTTTTCTTTCTCGAAATAGCCAATGGCTTCATCCATATTGTTCTTGACTTTGACCCATGGATCATCCTCGAGTGACTTAAGACTCTTGCGAACAATAAGCAAATAATCTGACTCTTGATCAGAGAGATTTAGTGCTTGTGAATTTTCCTTGGTGAGTTCTTCCTCTGGTTGAGCTGCCAAAGTTTCTACTGGAGCATCTTCTAGAGCTGGTGCTCCAGGGATTGGCTCCGCTTCGTGTTCTTCAACTTTGTGCTCGCTATGACTTTCTTCAGCAGCATGTTCTTCTTCAGCAACTGGCTTGAATTTCTCTTCTTCTAGTTCAACTACTGGTGCCTTGCCACCACCAAGAACTTGGTTGAGAAAGACAGTTACTTCATCAGTAGTTTTGTGTTCTGTATGTTCAGCTTCCTCTGTGTGACTTGTTTCTTCATGATGAGTACTAATTTCATGTCCATGGGCTTCATGACTGGTGTGAACTGTAGAACTCGTCACAGTTTCAGTGTGGATAGAACTTGCCCCATGAGCGGTATGAGTTTGTACTGGAGGCTGAGAAACTTTGTGCTCAGTTTTGACTTGAACTTGTGGCTCGCGTTTGTGCACTATTGGAGCAGGTGCTGGATGTACTGGCTCTGGCTTATGAACTTCTTCGTGCCTCGGTTCTTCTTTCTTGGGATGAGTTTCCAGGACTCGTGGTGCCCGGTCCTGATGATGAGCCTGTGCATGGTGAGTTGTTTCATGAGCTTCAGGAGCGTGATGATGTTCTTCTACCACTGCTGCTGGTGGTGTATCATGCACAGTCTCAGTTTTATGTTCTATTGATTCTGGAACAAGTACTGGCGCTGCTTCTACCGGAGCTTGCACTGCTTCTTGTGGAATAAAAGGCTGCTTAGTCACTGGGGCAGCTTTGCGTTGCTGGTAGTTTGCATGACGAGCGCGGGCTCGCTGCAGTAATTCTTGCAATCTGGCGTTATCCTCACCAAGAGCACTAACGCTAGCCGGAAACGCGAGCAAAGAAATTAGAGCTAAGCTGATCTTTTTGGACATGAATATAAGGTCCTGCGATATTATTATGGCAAGACCTAAATATTATAAGCGATGAATCTTCAAGCCAAAATCCAAGAATTAGTAGAAAGTCCAGAACGCTTTCTGGATCCGGCACATAATGAGTATTTACTTGCTAATAAGAGTTCGCCTGAGATTGCCGAATACCTCAAAAAAGACCAGCGGGTCATCCTGCCATTGGGTTCTACCGAGCAGCATGGTCCAGATGGAATCCTTGGGATAGATCATATTACTGCTACTGGAATTGCTTATGCTGTGGCCCAGCTCACCGGAGTTCTCTGCGCGCCGCCACTTAATTACGGAATGGCAATGCACCATCTTGGCTTCCCTGGGACAATGGCACTACGTCCCACTACTTATATCAATCTCATTTGTGATTTGATTCATTCTTTAAAACGTCATGGTTTTAAGAAGGTGATTGTGATTAATGGTCACGGCGGCAACAAGGGACCCTTCATGAACGCGCTTGCTGAGCGCGAAGATGAGTTTGCAGAGATGGATTTTAGTTTTGTTAATTGGTGGGTGATGCCTGGTTTGCAAAAAAATATCATCGATAAATATTTTGCTGAGAAGGAAGGTTACCATGCAACACCAACAGAAATTTCTGTGACTATGGCTTTGGTGCCAGAAGCTATGACTATGCCTGATTCATATACTTGTCCTCAAGCTCAGGTTGATAATGACAACTGCGCTTGGGTGATGCCTGGTAAGTTTAGAGAGTACTATCCTGATGGAGTGATGCGGGCTGATTACTCTGGGTCTACCCAGCAGATAGGTAAAGAAACGCTGGCTTATGCTTTGACTGAGATTTGTGAATTGATTTAAGCCCAATAGGTTTCCACTGCAAAAATAAATTGCTCAATAAAGATTTGTTTGAGATAGCTAAGATTATTCTGCTCATAAAAAATTAGCAGAGCTTTTTTATATTCTGCTTCATCAATATTACGGTATGAAAGTGGGCAATAGTTATGAGCGAGCAGGATGGCATTGGTTAAAGTTCTGCTGGTTCTTTTGTTACCATCTTCGTAAGCTTGCAAGTAAGCAATGAGAGCCATGGTTGCAAGTGCTTTGCAGAAAATATTGTCAATTTGATTGATAGCCACACAGCTTGCTTCAAGTGCTTCTTGGATTTGAAATTGATTGTCAAGTGGTTTGTAGTTGGTGCCACCAATCCTTACTGGATTGGTTCGGATACCAGCTTTGACGTTAAGTTCTTTAGTCAGAATTTCATGTAGTACTGAGACTTTGCTGCTGCTGATTGTTTGGAAGAGTTCAGCTTGTTCTAAGATGTAATCGATTGCTGCCTTGTGGTTGAGTAGCATGATGGCTTCATCTTTGGTTTTGCCTGCTGCTGTTCTCTGGGTTTTGAGTAAGGTTTCAGTTTCAAGTAGTGTGTAGGTGTTGCCTTCAATTTTGGATGATTTCCAGGCAAAGTCTATGGTGAAGATTTCTAAGTTTTTTTTGATTAAAGTTTGACCGAGCAATTTTCTGTTTGCTTTGTATTGTTGATTTGCTTCTTGTAGCCTGGCTAATTCATCTTCAGTAAAAACTTTTTCTTGGGATTCAAGAACCTGCTCAATAATTTCTGGCTTGAAATTGCTGATAATTTTTCTTTCATTGAATTCTTTGTAGAAGTATTCTTGTGGATTAATTTCATGAATTAGTTGGTAAGCTTTGGAAAGTTTGTATTTGCTAGCGCGAGCTTTGCCAGTTGTGCTGACTAAGTTTTGTTTGCGCAGTTCTAGGAGATCTCTATTAAGACTGGCTCTAGAGATTTTAATTCCTTCTTCTTTGAGCGAGGCAAGGATTTCATCGTGGCTTAGCTCTTTATTTTGAAGAATTTTGAGTATATTTAAGTATCTGCTCATTTTTTGATTGTATCTGTCCCTATTATACCTTTGAGTGTCCTGATTTTAGCACTTTTGTGAGTAGATTCCTGGATTGGGCTTTTTGCGGACTAGATGATATGGATTAGCGTACTCTAATCTAAAATTTAGTAGATTGTGGCATAATATAGTTAGTGTACTCAAGAATAGAATACTCTAAAATATATCAATCTAAAGATCAGCCTGAGATTACGGTTCTATTGGGCCCTAGACAAGTTGGTAAGACTACCCTGATTAAAGCTCTACAGGAAGAGCTCGGTGGTCTCTATTTTGACTTGGATATTCTGAGTAATTATGAACGAGTCAAGAGCTATGAAGATTTTTTGCAGACCCTTAAGCTTAATGGTTACCGAGAGGAGCAGCAAGAAAAATTCTATATCTTTCTTGATGAGTTTCAGCGTTACGCTGATCTGACCATGGTCTTCAAAAATATTTATGACCATCATCCTAATGTAAAAATTTTTGCAACAGGTTCATCTTCCTTCACTATCAAAAATCAGATACAAGAAAGTCTGGCAGGGCGCAAAAAAATCTTTCATCTTTACCCGCTTAATTTTGAAGAGTTTTTGATTTTTAAAGAACGTGATGATCTGTTAGAACAATTACGTAATCTTAGAACTATCACTCAAACAAGTAAGATGAATACTGAAATAGAACTTTATACTTTGCTAGAGGAGTTTATGATTTGGGGCGGTTACCCAGGGGTTGTGCTTGCTCCAAGCACAGAGGAGAAGAAAGAAAAATTACAAAGTATTTTTGATGCTTTCATCAAAAAAGATCTCGTTGACTATCTCAAAATCGAAAAATTTCTTGCAGCAAAGCGGCTCATAGAAAGTATTGCAATTAATAATGGACAGATAGCCAATTACAATAACTTTGCTCAGTATGCTGATATCAACGCGGTGACAGTTAAGAACTATATTGAATTATTGCGTGAGACTTTTATTATCATGGAGCTAAGACCTTTCTTTCGTAATAAAAATAAAGAAGTGAGCAAGGCGCCTAAATTATATTTCTTGGACAATGGTGCAAGGAATTTTTTTATTAACAATTTTAATCCATTACACTTGCGTCAAGATGCCTCATTTTTGTTTGAGGGATATTTTATTTCTGAATTTTATAAGACTTGTCTTGAGTGGGATCAAATCAAATATTAACGAGACAAAAATCAAGTCGAAGTTGATTTAGTTTATGACCTAGTCCATAAGCAAATTCCAATTGAAATTAAATATAAGGCAGAGTCAAAGTATGATGACTTTTCTGGTTTGCGCAGGTTTATTCAGGAGTATCATTCTAGTGAAGCTTATATGGTTAATCTTGGACAAATAGGGGAGGCTCAACACAAGGGCTATGAGCAGATTAAGTACCTTAGTTGTTTAACAAATATCTTGTAAATCTCAACAGTGGAGACGGCCCCATCATCTAATGTAATTTTGCAATATCAGTAATCATAGTTTCACTATCCTTATGATTACCTGAACTAATAATCGGATCTTTTTCTTTGTTCTTCTCGTGCCACCAGCCAACAAATGCTTCAACTACCGCTGGATCAAATTGAGAACCAGAAAATCTGATAATTTCTTCAAGCCCTTCTTCTGGTGAACGCGCTGGCATATAGACGCGGTTGGTAGTCATGGCATCATAGGCATCAGCCACTGTAGTGATCTTAGCAATGAATGGAATCTCATCACCATCAAGTCCATGAGGGTAGCCCTTACCATCAATACGTTCATGGTGGAATAAAATTGGTTCAAGACAACGCTTCAAAGTTGGTACTTGAGAAATTATATTGGCACCCAAAATGACATGGGTTTTCATAATGGTAAATTCTTCAGCTGTCAGTGAGCTAGGCTTGAATAGTACGTCATCCTTGATACCAATCTTACCGATATCATGTAATAACGAGCCACCTTCCAGGTTAAATTGGTCTTCTTCACTCAGGTCAAAGCTTTTGCCTAAGTCCTTCGACATCTTATATACGCGGTAACTATGGCCACTGGTATATGGGTCCTTGGTTTCAAGGGCATATATCAACGCTTTGGCGATATTATAAAATTCTTCTCCGCTCATATGAGCCATTTCACCTACTATGTCGTCCATCAACTATTTAATCATATTTTAGGCAGGATTATTTAAGAAAGGATTATTCGTGGCGTTTTTTTACAACGTAAACCAAATTTTAAAATAAATAGGTAATACTGAGATATAATGTAGAAAATATGAGAATTCTTCTTAACCTCATTCTTATTTTAAGCTTAGTGGCGCCAGTTCAGGCTTATTCTGTGCAGTCAGAAGTGACACGTCTGATCAATCAAGGCATCACTTATCACAGCAATAGAAATTTTTTATTGGCGATTAAATCCTTCACGCGAGCGCTTGAACTTGACCCAGAAAATGAGCAGGTCAAACAAAATCTAAGTATCGCTCATAACAACTACGGTAAGTATTTGGCTGAGCGTACTGATGGACGTGGTGCCGCACGTGAGTTTCGTAACGCAATTTATTACAATCAATTCAATGAGATTGCGCGTGACAATCTAAATTACAAACTCAAAGATCTTAATCAATCAAGTGATGATGTCAACAAACGAATTTTGCAAGCAAAGCAAGAACGCCTGCAGGAAAATTTCCTAGCTGCAATTGCTGAGTTGCGTGAAGCAAACCGTATCCAGAAGACAGTTGAGGCTTACCTCGAGATTGGAACTAACTATCATTTGCTTTCACTCAAAACTCCTCAGGACAAAGAGTATGTGAGCCATGCAATTGATGCGTTTAACGCCGCGATTGCAATCAACTCTGATGATGCTCGTTGCTATGTCAAGCTTGGTGACGTCCATGTAGCGATTGGTAAAATCAATCAGGGTATTGATTACTACGAAACTGCAATCAAAAAAGATCCAGAGAATAAAGAAGCGCAAGCAGCTTTGGTCAATGGTTGGCTGGCTGCAATTCGCATTGCGCCGCACCTGGCTAATAACCATATTGGTTTAGGTACTGCTTATCAATTACGCGGTGACTTTATGCAAGCTGAACGTAGTTTCCGCCGGGCTTTGCAAATAGATCCTAACAATAGTCTTGCGCTTGGCGGACTTGAAACTTTGAAAGAAGATCGGATCAAGACTCAGGTTAATTTATTTTTTGATCGAGCGGTTGCATTGCAGCAAAAAGGACAGCTGGATGAAAGTCTCTCTCATTACATTAAGGCTCTGAATTTAGAACCAATGAATCCTGATATTCACTACAATATTGGTACAGCATTTCAAGCCAAGGGTGATATGATGCGTGCCCGCAAAGCTTATGCCAAAACTTTTGAGCTGGCACCAGGACACCAGGAGGCTAAGCAGGCACTTGCAGCACTTGACGCTGAAGAGCAAGAGATGCAAGTTGCTGAAGCATTCAAGGCAGCTATTCAGTTGCAACAGGATGAAGATTATGAGGGTGCAATCCTAATCTATGAGCGCATTGCAGAAGATAGACCTGATGATGATAGTTTGTTTTACAACATGGCGGTCGCTTACCAAGCGATGAATCGTTTTGATGAGTCAATCGAGCACTACCGTAAGGCTTATGCGCTCAAACCAGATCAGGCATACTCAGAAGCAATTCGTTCAGTAGAAATTGCTCAGGCTAATTCTTTATTGGCAGATGCAATTAAATTACAATCTGAAGCTAAGAACAGTGCAGCGATTGATTTATACGAGCGAGTGGTGAAATTAGTACCGAGTAATGCTAATGCTTGGTATAACTTGGGTACTGCATATCAAGCGGTAGCTCGTGACTCGAGTGCACTTAATGCTTACCAAAAAGCTTACACACTTGATGAGACTAATCAAACCGAAGCAGTTTTCTTTGCGGCTTTGATTCTTGAGGATAAGCGTCAGTTGATTGAGGCGATTGATCTTTATTCTAAATATTTAAGTATTGCTCCAAGCGGTGATTATGCTAGTGAGGCTAGAGAAAGACAAGACTATATCAAGAGTTTCTTATAGATCAGCGATTGTGTTTCTTAATAATACTAAGGCTTGGCTAGGGTTCTTTTCTTCACTGCGACCGGGTTGTGGCTTGGTCTCGTGAATGGTGTAAGTCCACTTGTCGTCTGGTTGATCTGCTAGGTAGATTTCTGCATTGATTGTTTTTCTCCCTTCTTCACCACGTTCAAGAGTATTTTTGAGGAGATCTATAATTAGAGTGCCTGGAGTTCTGGTGCCAGAACTCATCTCTAGCCTGATAGTATTTGCTTTTGCTTGGACTAGTTTTGCAGTGCCTTTACCCATAGTTATAACTGTATTGAGTAGTCTTGGGTGAGAGTCTCGTTTTGTTTTAAAGGAAAGCCCCCTGACTCCAAAAGAGAGATCAGATTTTTTTTCTAGGCTTTCACCTCCTAAGCGTAGTAAATTATCGAGTATACTCGTTACCTGTGTGGTGAAGGCTGAGGAGGAGCTTGGTTTGGAGTTTTGACTAACCATGCATTGAAGATCGAGAGCTTTCCAGCGACCCAAATCTTTCTTGCCTTGAATCCTGATTACTCCATTGCAGCCCGGTCTTGCATGCAAGGCTTGGACGGTATATTCGCCTTTATCTGTTTTGACTTCAAAGCTAGTCTGTTTACGATTTTGGACTCGGTCGGTAATTTCTGCTTCTGGTTTATTCAGTTCCTGAACTTCTTGTGTTTGGCTTTCTCTTCGAGCTGCTGGGTAAGAGCCTAAGCTATAGCTTAAAAGGCCGTTGTAAACGTAAAATATTGGGCTGATATGTGCTCTTGAGCTAGGCATGCTATTAAATAAGACCATTAAGATTATACCAGAGACTAAGGGCCTAGTAGATTTTTGCAAGAGTGAATTTCTTAAGAAAAAGCATTGTAAAGCATGGTAAAGCTTGGCTTATGATAGTATTTCCTCCTGGTATGGGCCCGTAGCTTAGTTGGTAGAGCGCGTCGTTTGCACCGACGAGGTCGAAAGTTCGAATCTTTTCGGGTCCACCACTTTAAAAACAGAAAAGCACTCCCGTGTGGGGTGCTTTTTTTCTACTTAGTACAATGTCTAAAATACTCTTCAAATTGACTACTAACCTTACCTAGATATTGGAATTTCTCAAAGTGAGGTTTTTTCTTGTAGACAAAGAGACCATCATCAGTTCTAACTACTAAATATTTTTCAGTTGCTCTGTTTGCTACTTTTTGACTTAGATAGCCATCTTCATCTAGTTTAAATTTTGAGATTCTTGCTGCTGTGTTTGCATCTAATTTTTTTCTTGTATTTATATCTCCTAATTTAGTTCGAGTCGGTCTGAATTCAATATAGCTTTCGCTAGCAGCTTTAGGCTTTGTTTTTGCGGCACTTGGCTTACTGATGCTGGTAGCTTGTTTGCGCTTAGCAGTTTTTCTTTGACTAGTTTTTTTCTTAGTAGCTTTTTTCTTTTTGGCTCCATTCTGTTTTCTGTTTACGGCAGCTGCAGCATCATCTTGCCTGGCTTCTTCACTGTGCTCCAGCATCTGTATCCTTTCTTGTGTAAGGTCGCCGCCTTTGGCTTGAACCTCAGCATCGCTGACGCCATGCCCCATGGGAGCTCTGTAACTGAATTGAGTAAGTTCTCTAGACATAAGCGGATATTGTAACAAGATAATAATTATATTTCAAGCCCAAATCTGCAATTTTAGCTAGAGATGCCTCAAAAGGGGGCTAAAACACAGTATTTTGTTGATGAGATTGAAGCTGGTGCTAGCATACTGAATGAACAATTAGCAGAGCTAACTAGTGATTAATTTATGTATAAAGCCATTGATATAGCTATTATCCCAGAACAATCAATTTTGAATTTGGCTTGTCAAATCAACGCTAGTTTTGAAGATAGAAGGATAGACCTTAATTTAGTTAATGCTGTGCCCCATTTAACTCTTTCTATGGGGGTGATTGCTCAAGCTAATGAGCAGGTATTAGTTGACGGCTTGAAAGTTCTTGCAGAGAAGTATCAGGGCTTAGAACTTGAGTTAAGTCATGTATTCAATGCTGGCTTCAAAACTGATTCTGCTGAAGGCTTGGGAATTGCTGCTTCAGAGGACCTAATGAATTTACACAATGACTCTGTTGAATTAATGCAAGCATACATAGAAGGCTATTATGAGGCTGATATTTTTGCTGACTATGAGCAGGGTTTGGGTGAATCTTGCATGAACTGGCTTAAAAGATTTCAGGTTGAATGCACTGGCAAGAACTTTGATCCGCATATCACTTTAGGTTTTGGTTCAGTACCAGAGCAAAAGCCATGTAAATTCAAAGCCGGACTATTGGCTCTCTATCAGTTGGGGAATTACTGCACTTGTAATAGCTTAATTGCTGAATTTAATTTGCACAAAAGTCAAAATTAATATAGTCTGAACTTAGAACAAATATGAGCTTTAGGAATATAGGCAATGTCGCTATCCTAGGTTTGGCTGCTCTTGCAGCAGGCGATAGCCCTGAGCAGGTCCCGCAGCCAGCAAGGCAAGATCAAGTAGTTGTCTCTGAAGAGAGAATTTTAGAACTACTTGTCAAGGCTCAGGCAATTATAGATAGAAGGATAGAACAGAAGCCAATTCAAACTGATGATCTATTGCTTGTTTTTGGACAGCTTTATCAACGTGGTTGTAGGGATACAGAAGATTTATGCCAGGCTTATTCAATTGCAGAGGAGCTCATATCAGAATTCAATAAGCTAGATAAACAAGAACAAGTCGAGCTCTTGCGTTTTGTAAATATGAACTTGGATTCTGATCGGCTTTATAGTGAAGAAAAACAATATTTGCAGGAGCACATTTTAGCTTTGATAAATGAGCTAGATCATGGAACAAAACTTGAGTTAGATGATTTTATGTTTCTTGCTAGTTTAAGACCCAAAGCTTCAAGCCCGCTTTTGGCAGCTCTACAGGTTTATTTTGGACCAAGCCCAATCTTGAATAGAAGATTTTTGTTAGCAAGCTTGCATGCTGCAAACTAGGTACTGTTCACAAAGTTTGAGAATAAGGCTTGCGAGTATGAAAAAGTATTTAAATTAAAGATTTTACTTCGTACACCCGAAGTTTGCTTGTAGCAAATGAGGGCGAGCGTAACGCAGTTATCGGGCTTTGTGAACAGTACCTAGTTATTTAAGAGAAACTGTTTTGATATAGTCACCAACCAGTTCTCTATTCCAATAGGCACCCGTTTCTTTGCGCTCTTGAGGACTAGTGAAAGTGTAGAGATAGTATTTAGCTCTAATAAATTTAGGAGCTTGCTCTGGGAAGGGATTATATTTGAGTAGTTTGAGAACATCCTGATTAGCCTGCAGTAATTTTTCTATTAGTGGGATAAACCAATGACTTTGCTGTTCTCTGCCAAATGCAGCAAACCACATCAACCAATCAAGTCTCAGGTGATAAGGCGCGTACTGAGCAGGCATTGCTTTGGGGTCTCCTGGTTTGCCCTTGAACTGGTATTCTTGCCAAGTTTTTTGATCATTACTTCCTTCAATGACAATCTCAAAACGTTTTTTGGTAACTGAACCAAAAGCACCATAAGTGTTGACAAGATGCAGCGGATCAAAACTAGCGTTCATTTTTTGTCCTGGTGAAATCATGTTCATGATTGGTTTATAGCTAAGTACTAAGATTAGCAGCGAAATAATTAAACTAGTCATTTGATAACTAGTTGGGCTTATAAGGCTGGCTGGAATTTCAATTGGAATTAATCTACGCAAGAAATTATTAGAGAGCCCAGAGACTGCAAGTAAAATAGCTGACCAATTTAACCAAGAAAAATTTCCACTAAGTACTAGCCAGGATTGGGAGCCAATGATTAAGCTAGCTGCAATTGTTGGTAGCGGCTGTGGCAGAAATAAGCCCCAGGGTACTATCAATTGAAAGAAATGATTACCAGCAACTTCGCAGCGGTGTATCCAAGTTGGTAGGTTGTGAAAGTGCCAGGAGAGTGGGTTTGGCATCGGTTGGGTTTCATGGTGATAATCTAGGCAAGTGAGATCTCGCCAGCATTCGTCGCCGCGCATTTTGATTAAGCCAGCACCAAATTCTAATTTGAATAAAATCAATCTCAGTAAGAATATAATTACTATAGGCACTAGAGTTTTGCTGGAACCAAGAAAGATAGCAAGAAAACCAATCTCAAGTAATAATGATTCCCAACCAAAACCATAGAAAGTTTGTCCAACATTCATTATTGAAAGATAGAGTAGCCAGGGGATAAACCAGATCAGGGCTGAGCCCCACCAGGGCAATTTGTCTGCTAGACCTAAGACAAGGGCAATTGAAACAATGAGTCCAATCCAGCTGATTAGGGCAAAGAAGCTATCGGAATAATGGAAGTGAAAAATACTAGGAGCTTGCCAAAATTTGACATAAGTCAAAAATCTAGGTACCGGTAGTAGTCCATTGCTGCCAATCAAGCCCTTGAATTGATTGATTGTAACCAAAAATCCAATAGAGTAGATTAGTGCAAGTCCTCTCTGGATGACTAATCTAGCTAGGTAAAATTCTTCTGTGAATAACCAGGCTGGCATACTTTATAATTATAGACCTTGTCTCAGCATTACTACAGCCTCAAAGATTACCTTGCCAAGCGCTTTGGCGGCAGAGTGCAGCGTGTCACTTTAGAAGGTGGATTTACTTGTCCCAATATTGATGGTTCTAAATCTGTAGGAGGTTGTACTTTCTGTACTGATGATGGCTCATCATCGGGCGCGCAGAATGCAGCGCATACTATTAGGCAACAAATGAAAGAAGGGATAGTTAAGCAGTCCAAACGTTTTGATTGTGAGCAATTCATTGCTTACTTTCAGTCCTTCACTAATACTTATGCTGACGTGGATTATTTGAGGACACTCTATGATCAAGCGGTGGATCATCCACAAGTCAAGGTGCTTGCAATTGGTACTAGACCAGATTGTGTGCCTGAAGAAGTGATTGATTTATTTGAGGAGTACACCGCAAGAGGTCTTGAACTTTGGGTAGATATTGGTGTGCAGACTAGTCACAACTCTACATTAGAAAAAATCAATCGTGCACATAGTTGGGAAGATTTTACCGATGCCGCCCAGAGACTTGCTCGCCGTAATAATCCATTACTAAGAATTTGTACTCATGTGATTATTGGTTTACCTGGTGAGACCCCAGAAATGATTATAGAGACTGCTGATAAACTAGCAGCTAGTCCAATCCATGATATTAAAATTCATCAGCTCTGTGTTTTCAAGGGCACACCGATGGAGATTGATTACCTCAATGGTGAATTAGAAATTTATAAAACTGCAGAGGATTATATTCCAATCTTGGCTGAATTTATTTCTCGCTTGCGCCCTGATATTGCCATCCAGAGAGTGATGGGAGAGGGCAAAGTAGGTGAGATGGTAGTACCAGCCTGGGCTGACCACGGCATGAAGAACAAGTTTCTTGATAAGTTTTATAACTACCTAGAAGAAAATCAAATTCAACAAGGTTCTAACCTAAAAAGCCACCAGGTATATTCGTAACAATATCTGGGAATTGGAAATGATACTGCTCTTCAAATTTCTTGAGCAAAGGCTCTAGCCTCGGGTAATTTGGTTTACCATCACCTTTGTAACCCGCTATAAGAATGGCATGTAGTAGTTTGATAGGGTGCTTGATCCTCTCAAAAATATCTTGGTCTAAACTATAATCAACGGAGGTGGCGAACTCCAATAGAGCAGCCTCTTCTGCAAAGCGGTCATCTCCTAGACTTGATTCTTGTTCAATAGCATCTAAGACTTTGTCTGCAGCGATCCTGCGACCAGTGAGTAGAGCATAGATTTGTGCAAGGAAATGCTGTTGCATGTCATCTTCTTCTATATCATGTGGTTGGAATCTATCGAGTAATTGACGTAGCAGTGGAGCTTTGGTCTCAAAGCTTTGAAAGCTAGTCTTGATTAGTTTGATATCGTCTGGTGATTGGCGAGCAATAAATGCTCCAATGTCCTTATTGTCCTGCTGCAAGCCAGAGAGCTTGGGCGAGGTGAACTGGGTTAACAGGGCTCGCGCTCGTTTGAGACATTGTCTGGAATCAATACTTGTGAGAATGTCCTCATAACGATCTAGTTGAGCTTTGTGCAAATCTGCCAAGTCTGAACGTTCTAGCTTTGGTTCGATCAGGTCGCGCCGTCTCTCCTCCGGTATTAAATGGTGGACTTCGCGTTGCCATTCCTCTAGGGCAGCCAGTCTGTTAACGAGTTTTGTTAAAACGTGGGTATTCAATCTCTTAACTCCTTTGTTAATAATAAGTGAAAGCTTAAGCGATTATAGAGGGGCTGAAAATAAAAGTCAAGCTGATTTTGGACCAGACCACATTTTTTTGCGGCTGCTGATCTCAATCATCTGATCAATAGTGTCTTTGGCGGGTTCTAGCATTGTATCTGGAATTGTGATCTCAGTGAATTCTTGATCGAGAGCTTGGTAGAGGTTCTCCAATGAATGGTATTTCATATTTGGACAAAGTGGTAGCGGGAATACAGTAAGGATCTCCTTGTCGCGGAAATCAGCTTGCATGCGGGCAACCAAACCTTGCTCAGAGAGAATGATAAATTTCTTACCAGCAGATTCTTCAACGAATTTATATATCTGAGAAGTGCTGCCGACAAAATCAGCTCGGCGCCAAACTTCTGGATCACACTCAGGGTGAGCAATAATGATTGCTTCTGGATGTACTATGCGCTGACGATCAACTTCCTCTGCTGTAATCTGCCAGTGGGTTGGACAGAAGCCATCGTAGATATGAATTTTTTTCTCAGGTACTTTGTATTGAACCCAAGCGCCGAGACCCTTGTCTGGGACAAAGATTACTTCTTCACTATCTAGCGAACGTACTATGTCGACTGCGTTAGTTGAAGTGCAGCAGATATCAGACTCTGCCTTGATTGCAGCAGAGCTATTGACATAGCAAACTACTGGCGCGCCTGGATGTTCAGCTTTGAATTTGCGCAGGTCTTCAATGTTGATCATGTCTGCCATGGGGCAGCCAGATTGGATATCTGGTAGTAGAACTTTTTTCTCTGGGCTAAGTAGTTTGGCAGTTTCTGCCATAAAGTGCACACCACAGAAGACGATAATATCAGCGTCAGTTTCCTGAGCTTGTTTTGAGAGCATCAACGAGTCTCCCACGAAGTCTGCTACTCGCTGGACTTCTAGTCTTTGGTAAATATGGGTTAGTATGACGGCGTTTTTGGTCTTGGCTAGATCTTTGATTTTGGCAAAGAGCTCAAGTTTTTCGGCGGTTCTGTCTACAACCGATTGTGCCATTAAGGTTGACATGACGGATTATTATAGCAATTTTAGCCACCCATGCCTTAACCTTTACCATTTTTCAGGATAATTGCATAGTTTGGAATTATCTCAAAAAGTGGTAAAGGTTAAGGCATGGGTGGCTAAACGTTAAGTAAATATATAATCGAGGCCTGGCAAGAGGCTCTTTGCTAGAATTATCTCCCTCGAGGTCAAATTATGGCAGTACCAAAGAAAAATCATTCGCACCAAAGACAGCACAAAAGAAGAGCTAATTGGAAAGGCAAATTAGTAGAAGTAACTAATTGTTCTAATTGTGGTGCCCTCAAAAGACCTCACCACGTTTGCGGCGAGTGTGGATTTTATAACGGTCGCAAATTCAAAGACACTGACGCAGAATAGCTCTAAAATAACCCAATAGCTTTGTTCTGTGAGTCCTCATTGGCTTCAGCCAACTTCGGACACGCCCTTTGGGCTTCACATGCCTCGCTCTTGGGCATTTTAGAACTATTCTATAATCACAACAGTCAGTGCTCCGCTATATCTCTCTAAAATTAATATCAATTTGTTTGACCTTGTTTCTCTTGGTCTCTGCTAGTTTTTTTATGCTGCGCACTTTGCCTGGTAGCCCCTTTGAAGAAGGTAAGCGACTCTCACCAGAAATAATTCTCAAACTAGAAAAAAAATATGGGCTCGATAAGCCATTATTAGAGCAGTACCAATCCTATATTACTGGCTTAGTTAGGCGTGGCGATCTTGGTCCTAGCCTCAAGTATCCCAACCGTGATGTCGGTGATATTCTAGCTGACGCAATTCCAGTTTCATTAGGTTTGGGTTTGATTGCTTTGATACTGGCTCTGGTTTTGGGAATGACTTTGGGCATCACTGCAGCACTCAAGCCAGATCACTGGCTCTCCAATTTTGCTTATTTGTTTTCAAGTCTGGGGATGTCGATTCCTGGATTTGTCTTTGCAGCAATTTTGATTAGTATCTTTGCACTCAAACTTAAATTACTGCCAGTTGCTTTACTTGAAGGACCTGAGTATTTCATTTTGCCTGCTTGCACCCTTGCTATTGCGCCAAGCTCTTATATCGCACGAATCACTCGCTCCTCAATGCTTGAAACTCTTGGGCGCGAGCATATCAAAACCGCTCTAGCCAAGGGGCTTAGTTACTACGATATTGTTTTGAAACATGGTTTGTGGAATGCATTGCTGCCGATAATTACAGTGCTTGGTCCAATTGCTGCAATTTTGGTTACCGGTTCATTTGTAGTTGAGTATATATTTGCCCTGCCTGGCATGGGTAAGTATTTTGTCACAGCATTTACTAACCGGGATTATTTTTTAGTTTCTGGGGTGATAATAGTATTTGCTGTGATCTTACTGCTGATCAATACTTTGGTAGATTTAGTTATTAAAATTATTGATCCGAAATCGTCATCCTGATCCTGGCGCGTTCGCTCAGGACAGGCTTCCTCTGGATGACAGTGGGTTACCTTCTACGAAGAAAACTTGAAGAACCGAGTGAGCCACCACGACGGTTACCTGTTGCACTATTAGAACCTAGACCACTATTACGTCTGCTGGCACCAAAGAAGCTTCTTGAGCCAAGTGCACCATTGCGTCCACCTCTTCTGGCACTAGTTGAACCTAAACTGCCATTGCGTCCGCCTCTTCTTGCGCTACTTGAACCCAAGCCAGCATTGCGTCTTGAAAGTCCAGAGGAGCCAAGACTATTACGGCTATCATTACGATGAGTTAAGTTGGTGAGACTGTTACGAGTGTCGTTGCGATGAGTCAGGGTGGTGAGACTATTGCGTGTATCGTTGCGGTGTGTGAGTGTAGTTAAACTGTTACGAGTATCATTTTTAGATCTGATTCTACTGAGATTATTGCGCAATGCGCCTGCTCTATTGGAGAGACTTGATCTGCGAGAGCCAGAAGCGTAGCTATTACGGCTGCGTCCACGACTACTAGAGCCGATGCCTTCATTATTGCTTCCACGTATTCCTCTTGCGACCATTAATTGAATTGAAACATGGCTAAGTTAAGACTAGGTAAAGAAACTTAGATTTATTACGAAAGACACAAGAGCAAGGCTTGCGAGCCCCGAAGGGGTTTAGTCGAAGTTTATTTACATAAATGAGACCTCGCGTAACGCAGCTATTGGGTTTTTCGTGATGAATCTTGTTATATAATTAGCTTATGAACCCCAAATTTGCCCCAAAAGTCATGGCTTATTTACTCATTTTGCGCTGGACTTTATCGCTTATTTTCTTTGTTATGGGGGCACCAAAACTCTTCGATGCTAATTTTGGGGCAAGTGCAGATATTTACTTCGCTAGTTTGCGTGACGATATCATTCTTTCGCCTTATACCGGCTTCTTTAATAAGGTAGTGATTCCTAATGCTTTCATCTTTGCAAGTTTAGTGAAGTATGCAGAGCTTGCAATCGCTGGAGCCTTTTTTATTGGATTCCCTATGCGCTTAGCTGTTTTTGCAGCGACTTTCTTGCATATCAATTATATTTGCATTGCTAGTTTCCCGAGCTTACTTTATTTGAATGTTCTAATGATAGTTTGTGAATGGGTTTGCCTTGCTGCAGTGGAAGCGTCAGTGAATAATACTACTCCAGTTGCCAAATGAGGTTCTTTAGTCTTTTAGTCTTGCTCTGTGCATTGAGTGCTTGCTCAAGCCCCAAGCTAGATGCTTCGAAACCTGGTGGGGTATTGCGTCGTACCCATCTTGGTTCTGATCCCAAAACTTTAAACCCTTGGATTTCTGCTGATGCTGCAAGTTCAAGGTTTGCTTCTCTGCTTTATTTAGGTTTGGTGAGAACTGATCCAGATACTGATGAAGTAATGCCTTATATGGCTGAGAGCTTTGAGCTTCGCAAGGGTGGTAAGTTGATTTTGGTCAAAATGCGTGAAGATCTAGAGTGGACTGATGGTGAACCAATTGATGCAGAAGATGTTGAGTATACCTGGAATACTTTGATCCGGGATGAAGTTGCACAAAGTTCGACCAAGGATATTCTTACTGTTGATGGTGAGTTTCCGCAAGTAACTTTGCTTGATAAATTTAATTTGCGTTTTGAAACCAAAGAAGTTTTTGCGCCGTTTTTGCGGAGTTTGAGTACTGCAATTGCACCAAAGCATGATGTAGAGCGCTTCTTAACAGAGAGTGGAGCCAAGACTCTGGAGGAGAAACAAAAAGCCTTCAATTCATATTTGAGTATCCAAACTAAGCCAGATGAGATTGTTAGTTCAGGACCATTTAAGCTCGATAAAATTATTCGTGGTGAGCGGATTGAAGTCAAACGCAATCCTAAGTTCTTTATTTTTGATGAGCAAGGACAGCGTCTACCTTATCTCGACAAGATAGTTTATTCCTATGTGCGTGATAGTACCGCCGATACTTTTAAGTTTCTAGCTGACGAAGCTTATATTCTAAGTGTCACTGCTCAAAACAGTGCTTTGATTAAAACTCTAGAAGAGAAATATGATTTCTCTTTGCATGATGCTGGTCCCACTACTGGTACTAACTTTATTTGGTTCAATATGAGCAAGCATGTGCCTGAACCAAAATATTCTTGGTTTAATGATGAAAATTTCCGTAAGGCAATTTCTTATGCTATTGACCGGGAGAATATCGTTAACAACGTCTTTCAAGGTCTAGGAGCGCCTTTGTTCACTGCTGAATCTCTCAAGTCCCCATTTTTAAATGAAGAACTTGCTGATGGTCACCCGCGTGATATGGCTAAAGCCAAAAAATTATTAGAGGCTTCTGGTTTTAGTTTTCATACTAATAAAGATAGTGATGAACTTGAGTTGCATGATAAGCATGGCAACCGAGTTGAATTTAATTTATTCACCAATGCTGGTAATCAAGAACGAGAATTTATTTCAGTTATCGTTATTAGCAATTTGCGTGAGCTTGGTATGAAAGTAAATTTCAAACTCTTGGAGTTTAATAATTTTGTTTCTCGTTTGATGTCGGGTAAGGATTATGAAGCTGGCATTATTGGGCTGACCGGTGGCAATGAACCAAATAGCGGCGCAAATGTTTGGCGCAGCGACGGGCGCTTGCATATGTTTGATGTTAAAGCCGGACAAGAGGGAGCTGTCACTCGTGATTGGGAGCGAGAACTCGATTCTTTATTTAGTAAGGCTGTGCAGACTATGGATTTTAAGGAGCGTAAGGTCTTCTATGATAGATTTCAGGAGATAATTTATGAGCACAATCCGATGATTTATATCGCCTCTCCAAAGCAATTAAGTGCTATCAAGCATAAGATTGCTGGTATCCGAAAGACCAAATATGGCGGTATGATGCCATATTTATATAAAGTGTATATCAAATAACAAGGTAATATCACCTAAATGTGCTAAAATGTATTGACGAATATGGTCTTAGGATTCAACTTCAGTGCTGGCGAAGCAGTACGAAGCGCGGTTGATGCATTTCGTAATGAGGCCCTGGCAAAAATACCCGGATATAGTTCGATGGCTACTCTCTACCGTCGGGTTAAAGCACGGCAGGGTATGGAAGGACCTAAACATGCTGGCAATACTGTAGATGAGAGTGAGTTTAATAGTGCTAGAAGAAAAATTGAATCGGAGATTGGGGGTAGCCTCAATCCATTTAAGTGGATGTGGAATGCAGTGCAAACTGTCATTGGTAATACCAAGAGTGAGCGTATTGCAACAGCAGTTAGGAATTTTGAATCTTATTCGCACCAGTATGAGGCTTATAAATTTGCACACAAGGCACAAAAATTCTTACTGACGGAATTAGAACGGCGGGTCAGCAATATTGAAAGCTATGGATCTAAATTTGTTGGTACCAAGAATAAACATGTTGCCAGTGATCCGGTGCTTAGTTCACTCAAATCAGCAATTAAATCTTGGCTGGAACCGTTCAATCGAATTGCCCATGGTGAAGTGAAGGAGGTTGGCAAGCTCACTGAGTCTGATCTCAAGTTCTTGATGAATATTCGCGATCGAATTCGTTATAGCTCCAAAGCTAGATACCTAGAGGATTTGTTGCCTGAATATGAAACTACAATTCAAGCAGCAAGACAATCAGTTTATAGTACTAAACCAGCTCTTAATCAAGGACAACGCCAAGTTGGGGAGCACTTAGCTAAACAAATGGGGGTCTAACAGCTTTTGTCTAAGAGCTTAGTAAGCTCACGCTCAAGCTCTTGATAGCTTAGCTGAGTCTCAGCAGTCAAAGATTTCTTAGGACCAATCACTACTAAGCCATGAGCTTTAAGAGCTTCACCATGCTCTAATCTGTAGAGACGATAGATCTCACGTAATTGCCTACGTAGACGATTACGCTTTACTGCTGACTTGGAATAATTCTTGGAGATGGCAAAACCTACATAAGGTAGCTTGTCTTGATGAGTTTCTCTAGTTTTAGTGAAATTGAGTTTAAGATTAGCAGAATATAAGGACTTGCCCTTTTGGTAAGCCTGCTTAAAAAGACCAGAGTATTTTAGTCTTTCATCTCGTCCTAACATAATGATAATTATAACCTTTCTGTAGGGCACAAGAACGAGGCATGCGAGCTAAGAAAACAGCAGGTTTTCTTAGTTTACCCGAAGTTTATTTCCATAAATGAGGGCGAGCATAACAAAGTTATTGGGCTCTACAGAAAGGTTATAGGCTGATTTTTTTGCGTCCGCGTGCACGTCTGCGTGCAAGAACTTTACGGCCGCCAGGGCTGGCCATTCTGGCACGAAAACCACTGGTTCTTTTGCGTTTTCTTTGCGATCCACGTAAAGTCATTTTCATAGCGTCAGAAATTGTAGCATAATAGCTATTGTGATGGCTCGTGCCCAAAATCAGTTTAATTTAAATCCAGCCCAGGCAACAATGCTCAGTTTTACAGTTTTGTGCTTAATTGGCGCTGTTTTGTTGGCTTTGCCTATTGCTAACGCCGACGGGCAGTGGCGGGACTGGGTTTCTGCCCTCTTTATGTCCACTAGTTCAGTCTGTGTCACTGGGCTCTCCGTGACCCAATTGGGCAGCGATTTCACAATTTGGGGACAATTAATAATCCTCATTTTAATTCAAATAGGTGGTCTCAGCTATATGACCATTACTACCATCCTTATCTATATGACCGGTAAGCGTCTCTCATATAGTGATTCCAAAATTTTTGACATGTCCAACAATAGTGATACTCGAATCGACTTTGCTGGTTTTGTGATCAAGATTGGTCTACTGACATTTACTATTGAAGCTTTGGGGGTGCTGGCACTATTGCCTAACTCGCTAGAAGTGACTGGTTTTAATCCGACTGATCTTTCTAGCTTTGCACTCGGTTTGTTTGACGCAGTTTTCCATTCGGTCTCAGCATTTTGTAACGCTGGACTCAGTCTCTACCAGAATAGTCTTGAAGGTTTTCGTGATAATTACTGGGTGCTGTGGGTATTTTCTTTCTTACCGATTCTTGGTGGACTTGGTTATACCGTGCTCAATGAATTGTTTACTTGGTATCAAGCCTGGGCAGCTGATAAATCAACTAAGTTTAGACCAAGCTTGCATACCCGGGTATCACTTTGGTTGACTGGTTCACTGCTTGTGCTTGGAGTATTGATTCAATTGGCTTTGATCTACGCCCAGAATCCAGAACATATCATTATCATCAATAATGGTGAGCAGATCGTTAGTCAATATCAACCGCAAAGTCAGCTTGATGCTTGGTGGGTATCTTTTTTCCAGTCTTGTGCAGCTCGTTCTTCTGGTTTCAATTCAATTCCACTGCGTGAGCTCGGTGATCCTTCTTTGATGCTCTTGATCATTTGGATGTTTATTGGTGCTTGTCCTGGTGGTACTGGTGGTGGTATTAAGGTCACTACTTTAGCTGTAGTGGGTGCAGTGATGTGGTCTGGACTCAAGGGTGATGAGACCAAAATCTTCAACCGTTCAATCAAGCCGCTCTACCAAAAACGAGCATTGATTGTATTTATTTCCACTGGGGTGATGATTCTCTTCTTTAGTTGGTTGATTAATATTTTTGAAAGTGGTGGTAGCATGCGCTATATTGATCAATTGTTTGAAGTGGTTTCCGGTTTCACTACTGTAGGGCTCTCTACTGGCATCACAGCTGAATTGAGCTCGCCTTCTTTATTAGTACTTTGTCTCTGCATGCTTATTGGAAGACCGGGTCCACTACTATTCTTAATGGCGCTAATCACCGAGGATATCTACACCAAACCTAAATATCCTGAGGAAGGTATACTTATTGGATAAATGAAAAAAGACGAGAAGCTCACTGAAATAATGTTCAAGTCGCTAGCCAAGGACCCCGGGCTTGCTAGCCGTGAGGAGTGGGACAAAGCTGGTGATTGGGCAGTGGAGATGCGCTTCTTTCCTCATGCGCTGAGCTGTTACCAGATGGCTGCTGAAATTAAGAAAGATGAACCAATTCTCGTCAAAATTAATGACACTGTCGACAAGATTACTAATGTACTTGAGTTTGTACCAGAACGGCTTAAAGCTCCACTGGAAGAAATTCGTTTGAGTAATCCACTTGATCCAAGTAAGTGGTTAGCTATTTCTAATTCATTACTTAAAGAAGCGACTGAAGCAATGAATAAGGGCAGTCAGCCAGCAGAGGATTTGATGGAAGCTTCTCAATTTGCACTCGCCTTTGGCGCCTACTGTGCAGTGCGCTCAGGTAATGATATTGAACCAATTAATGGCTTACTGAGAGATTTGATTTTACCGGTAGATTTAAATTCATGGCAGAGTCCTAAGCTTGATCTTAAGTCAATTGATAAGGATCAAATTAGAGTAGTAGCACTTGGTGACAATGTGACTCTGGGTCTTAATAGTGACTGGGGTATTAATTTCCAGGAGACTTATCACTATCTTTGGTCACAAGCCAGCGGCAAGCAGGTTTCTTTAGCCAACAATGCCATCTCTGGAGCTGGTTTGCTTGACTTGGCTCTCTATCTTGGTAGAGACGCGATTTATTTCAAGCCTGATATCGCTTTGATTAATTTTGGTATCAATGATGTTTGGTTGGGTCCTGATATTGTTCATGCTTATGAGGTTTTGCTTGAGCTTTGCGTCAAACTACTAGAGCGCAACGGTATTAAGCCAGTGATCATTACCCCAATCCCGCATATCGCCTCAGCTTGTCCTGAAGAGCAAAGACCAAATGATATTGATGTAGTTGATCTCGATACCCGTAATTTTGCTGATGCTTGCATCAGGGTCGCAGCCCGTACTGGTACAGTATTAGCCAATGCCTATAATAAATTCCCGCAGGATGAGACTCAGCGTAAAGAATATCTCGAGAATGGTTTCAATCAACCGAATCTTGCTGGGCAGCAATTAATCAAAGCAGCTCTCGATGAGGTCACTATAGCTTGAAAACTAAAGTAATTGCAATGGCTCATGGACCTTACGCTATTGCTAAGGAAGATGGGGTGATATTTATTGAGAATGCTTGTCCTGGAGATGAGCTTGAGTTAGAAATCTATGATCAGCGAAAGGATTTTGCTTATGCCCATATTATTGAGTTGCTCGAAGCTAGTGAGCTGCGCGCGCCTGAGCCACCATGTAAGATTCATAAGATCTGCGGCTCTTGTCAGTGGCAACATATTCAATATGATGAACAATTAAAATTCAAGCAGCAAAATTTAACTGATTTGATTCCGGGCGTTGAGACTCCAGCAATTGTTGGCATGGATGAACCTTGGAATTTCCGTAACAAAATTACTTACCCAGTCGAAGTGGTTGGCAAAACTGGACGGGTCAAAGCAGGATATTTCAAGCGTAATAGTAATGAACTAATTAATGTCAAACACTGTCCTATACAGTATTCTATCTTTGATGAGATTATGGATGCGCTTAAAGAACAAATGTCTACTCGAGGCTATCCTGATAAACTAATTCGCCATATTATGCTGCGCTCTAATATTGATCAGAGTGAGATCTTGCTCTGTGTGGTGCTTAGAGAGTCAATGCTTGATAAAGAATTTCGCAATAAGCTTCGGGTTGATCTAAACAAGATTCAAGAAAAATTTCCACAGATTGTTACGACTAGTATTAATTACAATGATCTTTCTACCAATGTAATTCTTGGACAGAAGACTGAAGTGCATAATGGTCCAGGATATATCACCGAGACTTTTGGCGGTATCAAATTAGAAATCTCGACTACTAGTTTTTTTCAGGTTAATACCAAGCAGTTTCTCAAAATTGTTGAGCAAATCAAGTCTGCCATCCTGAGGACCCTGAGCGAAGAGAAGGGGACGTCAGGATCCCATAAACTTTTGGATCTCTATTGTGGTATTGGTACTATCTCGCTGAGTCTAGCTAAGGCAATCCCTGAGCTTGATATCACTGGTATTGAACTGGTTGAGTCAGCGGTTGAAAATGCAAAAAAGAATGCTGAAATTAACCAAATTTCCACTGCAAAGTTTATTCATGGCAAGGTAGAAGACCTTGCTTCCCCAGAGCCCTCAGCTCAGAGCCCTCAGCCCTATGACATTGTCATAGTGAATCCGCCACGAAAAGGCTGTACTAATAAAGTACTTAATGATTTGGGGCAATTAAAATTTAAGCAGTTAATTTATGTGAGCTGTAATCCTAGTACTCTAGCCCGTGATGCTAAGCATTTAGAGCAGTTTGGTTTTAAAATTCAATCCTTGCAGGGCTTTGATATGTTTCCGCATTCGTTTCACTTTGAAACACTTGCCGTTTTGACGCGTGAGTAGACTTCAAAGCTGAATTCACTAGTATCTGAACGTTTGAAGTAACCTGCTGAAGCTACCATCGCAGCATTGTCAGTGCAGTACTTCAGTGACGGTACCACTAACTCAAAGCCTTCCCCGCCAAACTTGTCGTGGAAGATTGCCCTTACTGCGCTATTGGCTGAAACCCCGCCAGCAAGTACGATCTTGGTAATCCCAGTCTCCTCACTGGCTGCTAAAGTCTTACGGTAAAATGTTTGCGCAACTGTTTGCTGGAAAGATTTAGCGATCACTACTTTGTCTCTCTCCCAAACTTCATCACCAATTTTTTCTTTGACCCTAAGCACCGCTGTCTTGAGTCCAGAGAAACTAAAGTTGAGAGATTTTGGCATTGCTACCGGGAATTTATACTCTGCTGGCACTTCAGCTTCACAAGAACTGGCTAATTTATCTAAGTGTGGTCCACCGGGATAAGGCAAGCCCATCAATCTTGCTACCTTATCAAAGGCTTCTCCAGCAGCATCATCTACTGTCTCAGCCAAAATATTCATCTTAGTATATGACTGCATCTCAATGATTTGAGTATGACCACCACTAGCTAGCATACAAAGTAAGGGCGGTTCTAAATCAGAATCAATAAAGTTAGCGCAGACATGACCATGTAAATGATTTACTTCAATCAAATCTTTGCCGTAAATCCATGCAAGAACCTTGGCAAAATTAGCGCCAACCATTAATGATCCCACTAGTCCAGGCCCTGAGCTGACTGCAATAGCATCGATATCTTCAATTTGATAATCACAATCCTTAAACAACTCAGCCATCAAATCATTAATAGCTTCAAGGTGTAAACGAGAAGCAAGCTCTGGGATCACACCACCCCAATCTTTGTGTTTGGCAATCTGACTCAATACTTTATTAGCGTGAACCTTGCGCCCATCCTCAACAATTGCTAAAGCTGTTTCGTCGCAGCTGGTTTCCACTCCCAATACAAGCATCTATTGCACCTCTAAAGTTATGTAATCTTGCAAAGCTTCATACTTAGCTTCACCAATTCCAGGAACACGTTTGAGCTCCTCAATACTATTAAATCTGCCGTTATTCTTGCGATCATCAATGATACGCTGAGCCAAAGCTGGCCCAATCCCGGGTAAATTATCAAACTCACGCCAATTAGCTAGATTGAGATTGATTTTATATACCTTAAGCTCATCAGTCTTAGTCTCAATGGCATAATGCTCGAATTTATAATCACGACTAAAGTAAATGCCGACAGCAAAGAAAATACTGAACGCTAAGATTACTAAAGAAATCTTTTTCATGCTGGACTCAGAGTCCCAACCGACATCATTTTTTGGCATTGTTCTAAATATCTAACGATTTGAGAACCGTTGCTACCATCACTAGTAGGTACTGCTTTGTTCTCAATACAATCTAAGAAATGCTTACACTCAAGACGAAGTGGCTCATCATTGGCATAGACTGGTTTCTCAACAGTCAGAGAACCATCAGCATTACGGCTATATAACTCCAACTTATTTTCCTTGAATACATCATTCAAAACAGCAGTCTTCTTACTACCATTTACCGTAAGCAAAGCTTGTTTCTGTGGATCTAACCAACTGTTGTGAATATGACCACCAATATTATTCGGGAATACCAAATCTACGTGAACTACATCCACGACAGCATCATTTGCACTTGCCCAAGCACGTACCGATAAAATATCCTCTGGTTCTGCAGAAAGTAAATAGGCCATCATTGATAAATCGTGAGGAGCTAAATCCCACATAACGTTTGAATCACGTCTGTGATTAGGGTTAAAGTTACGACGGTCAGAATTGATATAGTTGATCTCACCAAGCTCACCAGATTCAATTAAAGTCTTGAGCTTGTTAACAGCTGGATGATACAAAAGTAAATGACCAACCATCAAAACCAAATCGTTTTCCTGAGCAATACTGTGTAACTCCTCAGCTTCATTAAAGTTCTGAGCCAATGGCTTCTCAACGTAAACATTCTTGCCAGCAAGTAATGCTTGATGAGCTAACTGATAATGAGTGCTCGATGGAGTTGCAATTACTAAACCATCAAAATCTTTGCTCAATAAGTCATTAAAATTATCAATACATTCAACTTGGGGATGATTTCTTTGGATAAACTCTATAGTCTCAGGATTGCGGTCGCATGCATACGCCAAGACTCCTAGTTCGCTAAAATTTCGAACAAGGTTTTTACCCCAGTGGCCGCAACCTACAATAGCTATTTGCACAGCACCCATAATAGCAAATTGGCTTACTTTATAAGGTTCAATAGCTTTGTTATTTGAGTCCTCATTGGCTACAGCCAACTTCGGACCCGCCCATTCTGGGCTTCAAATGCCTCGCTCTTGAACCTTTTAAAGCAAGCCGAATTGCCCATAACTAAGGGCTAACAGGTTATGACTATTTTATTGCAAAGCCAATCTTGTTACTTCTTTGGCTGCCATCACGTACTAAATACAAGCTGTAATTGCCTTTGGCAAACTTCTTGTCGGTCACGAATTTAAGCTTAGTACCTTCTTTAGGGTCAGTGCTGAACTTGGCAATCTCAAGTTCTTTGCTTTTCTTAGCTTCGCTAGATTTGTAGAAAACCTTAATGGCATCTCTATCTTTACCAAGCTTAGCAACTGTGATTTCGAACTCGTCACCCGCTTTGATTTCAATTGGCTCCTTCGGCTCAAAAATCTCTGGTTTGAAAATTTGTGCAGCAGAGATATAAAAATCTTCTATTTTGGAGTTGGCGTTGTAGTGCAGTCGTCCCTCAAGCTTGTTAGCAACCTCACTGGAGCTAATCAAACCGTCAAACTCAAAATTCTCTGACAAGCTGGTGTATACGTTCTGATCCTTGTGAAAGAGTACATTCCAGGAATCAACGCTATTACCATCGGTACGCCAGAAAAATCTTTGGCTATTATCACGCAAAGCCAGTACGCCGATACCATCTGTAAGTTCTGCTTCTTTGGGAAGGAAAGTAATTTTGACCTTGAAAGCCGCGGCTTCGCCATTATCTCCTTCAGGTAAGATAGTTTTGGCAGTACCAATATAATCACCTGGAGGAAAGTCTACGGTTTCACTTTCAATCCCAAATATTTTTCTAATATTGACACAGCTAGTAAGGCTAAAGGAAATTGCTGTTGCTATTATCAAAGTTTTGATTGATGACTTCATTACTTGTTTATTATAAACTAAGACTTACGCCTGATGAAATTGATCAAGCCAGCTCTAATAGCTTTTTCTAGCATTGTTTTGCTAGGTTCTATCTATTTTTTCTTTATTGGTGACCGCTATTCATCGGTTGAGCCTCTGGAGAAAATCTACAGTAGCGATAGACCTCAATTAGAAGAGGAGTTAAATATTTTGATCTTGGGTGCTGATTCTTTAGTACCGGGGAAGCTTGAGGGCTGGAACGGTCGTTCCGATGTAATTGTTCTACTGAACTTCAATCCGCGAACTAAACAAGTCTCAATTTTGAGTATCCCGCGTGACACTCATATTGAACTCAAAAAATATCCTGATATTCATAGAATCAATTCTGCTAATCAGTTTGGTGGTTATAAGCTCAGTAAACGAGCAGTACGGCGTTTGCTTGACAAGGTCAAAATTGACCACGTAATTGTCTTTAGTATGAAATCAACTATCGAATTATTGGAGACTTTGGGCCCCCTCAAAATTTTTGTGCCTGTTGATATGAAGTATCGGGACAAGAGTGCAGGCTTAGATATTGATATCAAAGCGGGGTTGCAGGAGCTTGAAGGTAAGGAATTAATGAATTTTTTGCGTTTCCGTAATCTCAACAAGGGTGATATTGGACGGATTGAGCGCCAGCATATATTCTTTAGGGCTGCGCTCAAAAAGCTGTCACAGCCTGAAATGATCTTTAGATTACCAGGGATTTTACTCAAAGCGGGACGCACTTTCACCACTGATATGAGCTTCCGAGAGCTTTTTGAGCTTGGAACTTTGCTAAGATCTTTATTACCGGGTTCTGAACAAGAGCAGGATAATGTCTGGGATTTTCAGAGTTATATAGTACCGGGTGATTTTGGGGAAGATGGATCCTGGGTTCCTAATCATTCCAAAATCAAAGTAATGATGCAAGAAATAAGAAGGAAATGAAATTACTGGACAAAAGTCGCGCACGCAAGTTAGGAATTTTTAGTTTTTGGCAAGGTAACCACCGTGATCGTCTGGCTTTATTTGGGATCATTGCTGGGATTTGGTTGGTGATCCGCTTGATTGAGGAGTTCATGCCTAATAAATACTTGGAGGCTCTTCCTGGTGATGTCTCATTAACTTTGCTCGCTTTGATTGTTTTAGTTATGACTGCTCACGCAGTTTTTATTTTTGTAGCACAGTATCATCGCCGCCGTAACCCACGCGAGCTCAATGGCGATTATCAACCGAGTGTTGATATTTTTATTTCTGCACATAATGAGGAGGCCGTAATTGGAGCTACTCTAGATCGTTTGTTGCAATTGAGCTATCCCAATTTGAAAATCTATATCATTAATGATCGTAGTCAAGACCGTACTCAAGAAATCATTGAAGCTTGTGCTGCACAAGCAGCTGGCAAGATAGTTGTAATCAACCGACCTGATGATGCATTCCCGGGTAAAGCTGCAGCATTGAATGATGCACTTGAAATTTCTGACGGTGAAGTGATCTTGGTGCTTGATGCAGACGCTCGTATTGAGGATAGTTTTATTGCAAGTATAGTGAGCTGCTTAGATGATCCACTGGTTGCTGCGGTGCAGGCACAGAAAGTAATTGCTAACCCTGAGGCAAATTTATTGGCGCGCCAGCAATTGCATGAATATGCGATGGACACTTATTTACAGATGGGGCGTGATAGTATTCGCGGCTCGGTTGAATTGCGCGGCAATGGTCAGTTAATTAAACGTGAAGCGCTTGAAGATGTCGGTGGTTGGAACGAAGAAACAATTACTGATGATCTTGATCTTTCCACTTGCCTGCACGTCAAAGGTTGGGATATTAGATTTAGTCCTGAGAATAAAGTTTATGAGGAAGCAGTTACCACTATGGATGGTTTTATCAAGCAGCGCCGGCGTTGGGCTGAGGGTAGTATGCGCCGTTACCTCAATTATTTCTTGCAGCTTTTGAAACCAGGTAATTTAACTTTGAATCAAATCTTTGATACTTTCTTCTTCCTTGGTGAGTTTAGTATTCCGCTTTGGTTGTCACTCGATATTGTCTATGAAGTGATTAGGATTGCTAGCGGTCGTGAGACCTACCTGACTACCTTGATGTATTTGAGTATGTCTTTGACGGTTATCATCGGCGTGTCTATGTTCAATGGTCTACGGATTTATAAACAACAGGGTTTCTTTGAGGCTTTGGGCAATACTATAGTTGGTGCTAGCTATATTGTTAGTACCTGGACCATGATTATCATGATGACTTATCGCAAGATCTTGTTTAGTCGTAGTGTTGGAACTTGGGCTCGTAGTCCCAAAGGGTCTTCTTAGTCAGCTTCTGGTGCAGCCAGATCCAAAAGACTACGTACATCGTCTTTATTGTCTAAATTTGTTTCAATGAAACTATTGATTGCTCCGTTGAGTTTGCTTGGATCAATTGTAAGTAAGTCCTGAGCGATAGTTCTATATTCACTAATAGTTTCTAGAGCACGCTCTTTGACTAGTGTTAACTTGGCAGTTAATTTGCTAAGGAAATCAGTATATTCTTTAGCTTTATTCATTATTTCTAGGCCTTGTTGGAAATGTTGACCATGCTCAGTTAATTGAGCCACAAAGGTTTCAAGTCTAGCTCCTAGCTCCTCTGGTTTTTTGTTTGGTTGAATCCCATTAATATCCGCTCTTAGTGCACTGATTCCTTCTGTTACTTTTGTTTGGAAGGCTTCTAGGCTGTGAGGCGGAAGTGCAGTTTTTAGGCTTATTACCTGATCAACAAAGCTAAGTAGTGTTCTAAAGCTTCGTGGTAATGTACCTGGATCGATAGTTTCTTGCCAAGATTTTTGCACTAGCTCTTCGCTTTCACCAACAAGTATTCTTTGCCAAAATGGTTTAGCTTTCTCAAATCTTGGGCGGGTAATTTCAGCTGAATCCTTTTCATCAACAAAGAATGGCGCAAAGTACAGTGCGGGTCTGGCTCTAAGTAGCTCAATATCTCCATCCGCACAATCTCCAATTTGTGTGGTGATTGAATATGGAGCTGCAGACCTATCCTTGGAGCTGGCTTCAGACAGACGGTCTTTGAAGTAGCGGAAGGCAAGGTCTTCATCAACAGAATCATGGGCAAGGTTAATCATTACATCCTGAAAATTTGCTAACCTTGCAAGCCTGATCCTGCGAGCTTCAAGTGATACAGGCTTAGAGCCCTCGACGTACGACGTCCTGATTTCCATATTTTCATTAAGTTCGTCATGACCGTGCACTTGCTCCATTACAGCGGCAAAGTCTGGTCCTAATAAATTTAAGCTTGCTAAATTTAGGCTCATGCGGACTAATTGTATTATATTGGGCCCTCGATTGTCAATCTTATCTTGTGATGTGTTGATTAGGCTTTATCGAGCTGATTAGGTTACCATGTTGTTATGACCAATCCACTCTTGAATTATCAGGAATTTGTGCCCTATGAGCAAATCAAAGCTGAACATATAGTGCCAGCAGTTAAGCAGGCAATTGAGCAATCTCAAGCTGAATTGGAGCAGATACTTGCTAAGCAGGATTTGAATTTTGCTGGAGCCATGCAGTCATTTATCGAGATGGAGAAAATTCTTGAGCGAGTTTGGAATCCAGTCGAGAATTTGCTTAGTTTGATGGGGCAGGATGATATTCGTGATGCAGCCAATGAAGCACGCCCACTAGTAGTTGAGTTCTATAACAACTACTCGCTTGATCCAAGGGTATATAAATTAGTCAAAGATTATTCGCAGACTGATGAAGCCAAAGCTTTGACCGGTGAGCGCAAGCGTCACCTCGAAACAACTCTATTGGATTTTAGACTCTCCGGTGCTGAGCTTGAAGGTAAGGATAAAGAAGAGTTCAAAGAACTTAATCTTAAACTCTCTGAGCTCTCTCAAAAATTTTCAGACAATGCTACTGATTCCAAGTTTGAACTGGTGATCGCGGACTCTAGTGATTTAGCAGGTTTGCCTGATGATATTCTTGCTGGCGCTAAACGCAAAGCTGATGAGATGCGCGAGCAAGGAGCAGAGATTGCAGCAGATGCTTGGCTCTTCAATCTTGATTATCCATCTTATGGACCCTTTATGAAGTTCGCTGACAGTGGTGCATTGCGCAAACAGCTTTATTTAGCATACTTAGCCAAAGCAACTACTAATGCTAATCGTGGTCTGCTCGGCGAGAAAGACGATTCACTTGATAATGAACCATTGATCGCTCAAATTTTTGCAGCCAAGTTGCGCAAAACTAAATTGCTAGGTTTTAAGAACTATGCTGAGCTGAGTTTGGAAACTAAAATGGCACCAAGTCCTGAGGAGGTGACAGAATTCTTACAAAGACTAGCTTCTAAGTCTAAAGCCTTGGCTCAAAGTGAGTATCAAGATCTAGTAGCCTACCAAAAAGAGATTGGCTACCATAATACAGAAAATAACCCAGAGAAAATCTATCCATGGGATCGCGACTATCTCTCTGAGAAATTACGCAAGGCTAAGTTTGACTTCGATACTAATTTAACTAAGCCATATTTTGAGCTTCGTAACACCATCGATGGCATGTTCAATATCGCTAGAACCCTTTTTTCAATTGAGCTTGAGCAGGTTAATAATATTGAAGCTTGGCATGATGATGTTGAAGTTTATCAATTGAAGAATAAAGATGGTTCTTTGATTGGTAGTTTCTATATGGATCTCTACCCGCGTGATATCAAACGCCAGGGTGCTTGGGTGATGCCATTGGTGGCAGCTTCTACTGATATCAATGCTCAGCGTATCAAGCCACAATGCACTTTGGTTTGTAATCTCACTAAACCACATGAAGGCGAGCCAAGCTTGCTGACTCATATGGAAGTAGTAACTTTATTTCATGAATTTGGTCATGCTCTGCACCACTTGTTCTCGACTGTTGAGCTAGAGCCGCTTTCTGGAACCAATGTGGAGTGGGACTTTGTTGAATTGCCGTCACAACTCAATGAAAATTTTGCTTGGGAGCGTGAGTCGCTTGAGACCTTTGCCAAGCATCATGAGACTGGTGAAGCCATTCCTCAAGACCTGCTTGATAAGATGCTTGCAGCAAGGACTTTCAATGAGGGACTAGCCTGTATTAGACAGCTAGAGTTTGGTTTGTTTGATCTAGCTATTCATATGCGTGAGAGCGCTGAAGATAGCCGCTCGCCAAATGATATTTTCAAAGAGATAGTAGATAAGTATGGTTTGTTTGAAGTTTGGCAAGGAACTAACTTCCCTTGTTCTTTCTCACATATTTTTGCAGGCGGCTATGCTGCTGGTTACTATAGCTATAAATGGGCTGAAGTACTTGAGGCTGATGCTTTCTCTCGTTTCCAAAAGGAAGGGGTGCTCAACTCTAGTCTAGGACAAGAATATAGAGAGAAGATTTTAGAGCGCGGGGATGCTGAGCCGCCGATGGAATTATTCAAAGATTTTATGGGACGTGAACCGAAAGAAGATGCTTTGCTTGAAAGAATGGGTTTGGAGGTAACTAATGTCTAAATTAACAGTTGAGGTGATTACAGGGGAGCCCTATGGCTTTAATGAAGATCCCGGACTTAATGAGCGTAAGCCTGCTTTGACTCAATACTTGCCTAAGGAGCGCAAGCTCAAATTATTTCTTGGTCCGAAATCCAAGCTTAGTCTGAGCAAGATCCGTCAACGAGTTTCTGATGTTGATTGGAAACATGTTTCAGAGACTGAAGTAGAGATTGATACTGATAGTCTTGATGCTGCTCAAGCTGAAGCCCTCTATGAAATGATTGCTCTTAAAAGTTTTGTCTTTGATAAGTACAAAACTTCAGCGGCTGAACGCCACGTCCAGGTCAAGCGTTTAGCCTTCAAGAAAAAGAAACCAGAAGGCTTCAATTCTCGTTTACGTGATGAAATTATTACTGGAGTTAAATTCTGCCGCGATATAGTTTCTAGTAATGCTGATACTATCAATCCTGGTCAGATGCAACGCTTTGCTGAAGAGATTGCTAAGAACTCAAAGAATGTTAAGTGCAAAACTATCAATGTTACTCAAGCTCAGAAAAAGGGCATGGGTGCACTACTGGCTGTAGGTGCTGAATCACTAAAAAATTCACCAGTTGATTTTCATCCTCGTCTAGTGCAGCTAGATTTCACTGGTGCTAAGGCTGCCAAGTCTAAAGAAGTTAAGCATATAGTTCTAGTGGGTAAGGGGATTACTTTTGATACTGGTGGACTTTGCCTCAAGCCAACTCAATACATGCTTGATATGAAGTCTGATATGGCTGGCTCAGCGACAGTGCTCTCAGTGATGAAAGTGCTTGCTAAGATTGCTGGCAAGGTTGGAAGCAATATCAAGGTCACTGGTATCATGGCATTGACCGAGAATGGTTTTGGAGCAAGTAGCTACAAACCTGGTGATGTACTTAAAGCAATGAACGGTAAAACTATCCAGGTGGTGGATACTGATGCGGAAGGTAGATTGGCTCTTGCTGACGCTTTGAGTTATGCTTCAAGTCTCAAGCCGGATATCATTATTGACCTGGCTACTCTGACTGGTTCAATCGTTGCTACTTTAGGAGAGGTGGCTGCTGGTGCTATGGGTGACGAGGATTTGTTTACTGAAGTCAATAAAGCATTTGAACGTGAAGGTGAAAAAATCTGGCGCATGCCACTTTATGATTACTACAAAGATTCACTCAAATCAGAGATCGCTGATATCAAACACTGTAATACGAGACCAGATGCGCTTTGCGCTGGAATTTTCCTCAAAGAATTTGTCGATGAGAATATTGATTGGTTGCATCTCGATATTGCTGGTTTAGGTTTTATTGAAAATGATGGGCTCTGGGCTTACAAGGGTGCAACTGGTTTTGCAGTAAAAGGTTTAGTTAAGTACATTCTTTCCCAGTAAAAGTTAATACGTAAAGTATCTTGTCGAGGGGCATTATGTTTGTTAAAATTTCCTTATGATACAAATTGTAGATGGGCCTTTGCTCGCTGTTCACAAGCGGGCACGCAGGCAGGTTGTGGCGCAGACAGGTCAACGAAAGCAACTAGCTGAGCAAGCACGGACTGCGACTGAATACGATCAGTTGCCAGCTCAATATTTAAGTTTGATTCACGCAGCAGGAGTAGAAGATCCGAGGGGCGGCCCCAATGAGCAAGATAGGGAAGCACTGGGATTAACTATGGATGCTCTTACTAGCTACGCAAAAATTTTGGAGACAAAAGATAGAGAAGCCAAACGACTAGCAGACAGACAAGAGTTCGATCAGATAGAGCAAGAGAAAGCTATCCTGGTTAAGCAGCTCTTGCCTGATGTGATTAGTTTTTTGGAGAGCGAAGCTACCAAGGCAGAATTAAGCGAGCGCTTTGGCAAGAAGGCTTTTAGATATGACTTTATTAATGAGGATCTGCAAGTTGGGCCGCAATTTAGGCAGCAGGCTAGAGCCCGTAATTGTTTTGCCAACTATGATAATGGCAAGGTTTATAGTTTTAGTCTTGGTCCAGATATAGTGCCAGAAATTAATCAAGATCCTGCATTGGCTGAGCAGATAGCAAGATGTTTCAATTTTAAGCATCGTGGAATATCTTTCTTGTCTGATGAACTCTATAGAGATCCTGATTTGAGTGAGCTTAAGGATGTTCTAGAAGCTAGGCTGCAAGTAAAAACTGGTTCCTTGCGAAGAACTTGGAATAACTTAGTCGGTGCTAGCCAGGCTCCAGCTGTTTCAAGCAGCTAATCGCTAGACTTTGATTAAGCCTTTTGAGATGCTATTATTGCTTGAATGCAAACCAAAGAACTAGCAAAATATTTTGGTGAATATGGCGGGCAATTCGTGCCAGAGACCTTGATGCCAGCTTTGGCTGAGCTTGAGATTTGCTACCTTGAAGCAATTGAAGATCAAGACTTCAAGGACCAACTTAATTACTATTTGCAAAACTATGTTGGTAGACCATCACCGCTTTATTACGCTGAATCTTTGACTAAACACTATGGCGGTGGCAGGATCTATCTCAAACGTGAGGATCTTAATCACACTGGCGCCCACAAAATTAATAACGCTATTGGACAAGCTCTATTAGCCAAACGACTTGGCAAAAAATTAATCGTGGCAGAGACAGGAGCCGGACAGCATGGAGTCGCTACAGCTACAGCTTGTGCCTTGCTTGATTTAGAGTGCAAAGTATTTATGGGAGCCGAGGACATCAAGCGTCAAGCACCAAATGTCTATCGTATGGAACTACTGGGAGCCCAAGTGGTGCCAGTAGAATCAGGTTCACGTACACTTAAGGATGCGACATCAGAAGCGATTCGTTACTGGGTGACTAATGTAGTTTCCACTCACTATATTATTGGCAGTACTGTCGGTCCTCATCCTTATCCAACTTTAGTTAGAGACTTTCAAAGAATTATTGGAGACGAGGTCAAGCAGCAATTCTGGGAAGCTTATAGTCTGAGCTCAGGGCTTCATATGCAAGGCTTGCGAGCCCAAAGGGCTTGTCCGAAGTTGGCTGTAGCCAATGAGGACTCGCATAACGCAGCAGATGGAGCTATGAGCCCAGACTATATTATTGCTTGTGTTGGTGGTGGCTCAAACGCTATGGGAATTTTCTATCCCTACCTTGAAGAAGCCCGCAAGCAAGAAACTAAATTGATTGCAATTGAAGCGGCTGGTGAAGGACTTGATGGCAAGCACGCAGCTTCAATCTCTAAAGGTAAGCCAGGAGTCTTGCACGGCTCCAAGAGTTACTTGCTGCAAGATGAGTTTGGGCAAATTCAAGAAGCTCACAGTATCTCTGCTGGGCTTGATTACCCGGGTATTGGTCCTGAGCATAGCTTTCTTAATGATGAAGGTTTAGTTGATTACCAATCAATTACAGATAAAGAAGCGCTTGCTGCATTTAAATTACTTTGCAGGCTTGAAGGAATTATTCCAGCGCTAGAAAGTTCACATGCACTTGCTTACTTGGAGAAACTTAAAACTAATCCAGATCAAACTATTGTGCTAAATCTCTCTGGTCGTGGTGATAAAGATCTCCAGCAAATATCAAACTGCTAGGAGCACTATGATTCTGATGCTGCTCGTTCGGCAAGTCGCCGCTTAGTGGCTTCAACCACAGCTTTACTTATGGCTCTATTCTCTCTCATTAATAATTTCCAGTCTTGTTCACTTAAATATTGTTCGAAACAATCTGCTATTGAATAAGCAAGCTTGTAATCTTGGTGTTTCAAACCTAGACCAGGCTTGCGGAAGGACTTACCTTCTTCATCAATAAAGCTAATAGTAAATTCTTTATCTGTATTTTTGGTTGGTCTGAGTCGGTGCGTGCAGTGGATTAAGATTTTCTCGGGTTTTCTACTCAGTCCTAAGTCTGCAATTTGCTCGTCTGATAAACCAAGGTAAATAACTGCTCTGATTTTTTTATCATTATTATCAACATTTACTAGCTTGCAGCTCTCAACATTAGCAGGAGCGTTTAATACAATCTCTCTAATATGGTTGAGCAGTCTTAAAGTTTTCTGCCTTCTTTCTTGAGCTTTGGCTGTTGCTGCCAATGCCTTGGCACGAGAACCCGTGCCATCGTTCTTGGTTACTGGCTGAGCGAGTTCAACAAAATCAAATTTTCTAGCTCGATTTTTACCGAGACCTCTACCAGTAGGTCTGCCAACATGTACTACCTTCAAAGATTAAGCTCCATATTTCAACCGGGATGGGTGTTATTGTAACATGGGGCTGTGCTAGTTTATAGCTAGGAGACCAATGCTGCAGAATTGTTGATGATCAATACAGGTTGCACTATGGTTTATTATTAAGCTACCATTGGGTTTATGTTAATCAATCAAGATTCTAGTACCTGGACAGCCATGCAGGCTGGTAGAAGGAAAAGAAAGTCACATCGCAAGCCTGGCTTTAATCCACCTAAGCCATTAGTGATGCCAAGAAGTGCCAGAGAAGCTGATTTAGTAGCAGCTTCAAAGCCAGTTGCTAAAACTCAAAAAGCTAGTGCTCCAGCTTTGAAACCTGACCCTGAAGATATTTTTTACTTTGGTTATCCAGCTCACTTTATTTACGAGAACTTAACTACTTGGGATTTAACAGAAGTAGGTGCCGAAAATATTAATAGATTGGGCTTTGAGAAACCACATGCCTTTTTTGACTCTTTGGGGGCAGTTTTGCGAAGGTCTGAGCAACCACCTTTGATAATTTATAGTGCATTTGGGGATCATAATGTTGCAAGTTTCCAACGAAACTTTGATGGTCCTTTTGGCTTGTCCCTGCCAGATAGTCTTTCAAGTGCCTACTCAACAAGTGGCTTTCTTGAGCTTTTGAACGAATTTTGTGAGAGAGAAAATATTCCAGAAGCACAGAGACCTTTTGTTTATATCATGGACTATTATGATGGGGCACTTGGTAAGGATAAAGAAATGAAAGCAGCTTATCCTAGAACTTTAGATATTGAAAATACTGGTGATACAGAGATTTTTGGACATGCCAAAGATGCGGTCTTAAGTTATAGAGCGGCAATCAAACAATAAAAAGAGCGGTCATTGACCGCTCTTTATCCCACTTAGGTTAAGCTTAGAGTAATACTCCACAAGAATCCCCTCATTAAGCTTATCCTAGGTTAATTAATGTCTGAAGGACGTCATCAGATCTCTGAACTGTTGTTGCATTGAACTGAAGACCTCTTTGGAAGGCAATCAATTCAGCGAACTCATCAGCGATGTTAACGTTTGATGACTCAAGTGCACCAGAAACAATCTGAGTAGCATTGATTGATCTTGCGTTTCTGTTAAACGGACCATCAATTACAGATGTAGCCGCTAGACCAGAGTTAGCAGTTTGTTGGAATCTATTTGCACCAATAGACTTAAGACCATCCGGGTTAATGAAGTTACTCATTAGTAATCTAGCAATCTTGAGTTCCTCTGATCCAGGACCAATGATTGAGATAGTACCATTGGAAGAGATTGTGAAACTATTAGTTTCTCTCTCTAATGCTGAATCTTGGTCATACAAGAAATTAGGAATCTTGATTGATGAATATAAATCAGAAACATCTGCAACTTTCATATGTTCAAAGTCATCATTACCAACAGTAATATTAGAGCCAACTTGGGTTGTTGCTGCTGCACCTGAGAAAACCATTGTGTCACTAGTCTGAGTAGTAGAATCGTACTCAATATTAGCGAATGCATCTTCAAGTGAGTCAACACCAGGTTCTAATCTGATTCTCATTTGCAACTTGTCATCTGAACCATTGGTCATTTCAAATGAAAGTACACCATCTAGAATTGAAGCATTAGTATCAATTGCTGCAGTGAACAAGTCATCTGAAGTACCACCATTGGCATCATCGAAAGTAAAGAGTAATTTGTTGTCGTCTCGTCTAGAGATTGTCAAATCACCTGGAGTACCAGTTGTCACACCAGTGTTCTCATCGATTAAACCACCACGGATACTAAGTTCTTGAAGTACTCCAGCAGTAAATGCAGGGGTAGAACCAGTAACGTTGGTAACAGTTGGAGTAGGAAGAGCTAAGTTAGGTGCACTCAAACCATTGTTTGGATACATGGTTGGGCTACCAGCCGGACCAATTGTTTGGTCTGTGTGGAAAGTGATTGCACTATAACCACTGATAGATTTTACTTTCTCTGTTGCATGGTCATAGAGAGTTGCTGCCATAACTTTGGCACCATCTGCTGTAACCAAGTTTCCATCAGCGTCTAGAAGGAAGTGACCATCACGAGTATACTCTGGGTTGAGGATCTCGTTGGTTCCATCTGGAGTTGATGCCGAGATTACAAAGAAACCGTTTCCTGAAATTGCAAGGTCAGTTACGTTTCCTGTTTGTTTTAGTGAACCTTGTGAGAATACCGAGTTGATATCACTCAAAGTTAAACCTGTACCAATTTGGCCTGGGTTCTTACCACCTTTAATGATAGATGGCGCTGAAGCATTTGATAGTGTACTGCTAACTGCTTCTGAAAAGTGTACTCTGGAGCCTTTGAAGCCGGTCGTGTTGACGTTGGCGATATTGTTTGCAATGACTGAGATCGCATTCTGTTGCGTACTCAGGGCCCCTGCTCCTGTAAATAACGATGGGATTGGCATTTATTTTCTCCTTTATCTACCCAATGCTAATGTGGCTTCCAGTAATTCATTAGCTGTTTGAGTAACCCTAGATACCGACTGGAATGATCTTTGGTATGCGATCAAGTCAACCATGTTGGCACTTAGGTCTGCGTTCGACGCCTCTAATGCTCCAGACACAACTTGGGTTGCAGCAGTACCTGAACCCAACTCTTCTGCCGAGGAGTATTGAGGTGTTCCTGAATTGAGTGTTTCTCGATATTGGCTGTTGCCAATTGGTTCAAGCGCTTGATCATTTGCAAAACTCGCGAGTTGCAATTGAGCCAAGACTTGGAATGAGTCATCTCCCGATTCAAGAATTCTTATTTCACCAGCCTGGGTGACTTCCATTGATTCGGTGGTGACAGGTAGTAGGATCTTAGATCCGCCTGAAGACAGTACGTAGTTGCCGTTTGCATCTACTAGTGCTCTCTCACCATCGAAGCTGAAATGACCTGATCTTGTGTAGATCACGTCACCAGTGGTGCTTTGTAAAGTAAAGAAACCTTTGCCTGTTAGTGCAAGGTCGGTAATTTGATTTGATGTTTTCAAGCTACCTTGGTTAAAGTTTGGTCTGATTGCTGCCACTGCAGCACCAGCGTATTGAGGATACTGACCGCTGCCTCTGCCTACTACACTTGAGAACTGTACTTTTTTCTCTTTGTAAGCGGTGGTATTAGTGTTAGCGATATTGTGTGCAACTACATCAATGGCAGATTGCATGCCTTTCATTGTTGATGCGGATGATTTTAGTGCGCTAATTGACATAGTATCTCCTTAAGCTTTTTCGCTTAGTGTCATTATCTGCAAATAAGTCTTTTTTTGAACTTAGGCCTTTGGGGTATTTAGCTTCAATTAGATGGCCTAATTTCTTGATAAATACCGGATTTTAGTCCTCCGGCCTATAGTTTGTAGTTGATTCTAGTTAATTTGGAGGGGAATACGTGCCAAAATTGCCCCGCAACCTAGAGCTAGAAGCCAGGAGCTGAGCCAGATTGCCATCGCAGATTTGAAGTTTTGTTCTTTGATCATGACGGCCACAGTAGCGATACATGGCACGAATAAAGTAAGCACCGTGCAGGCTGTAACCAGCTGGCTGGCGCTCATTGGGATATCCATCAAACCAAAGGCACCAAAATCTCGGCGTACCATACCCAAAATAAAGCTAATTGCTACTTCTTTAGGTAGCAAGAGTACCTGGCTGATAACAGGTTCACTTATTTCTACTATCCAGCTTAGTAGCCCAGTAACTTGCAGGAAACTCACTACGGCAGCAGCTATGAAGAAGGCTGGAGTAGCCTCGTCAAGAAATATCTTTGATCTAACTATAGTTTTGGAGAAAATATTGCTCAGCCTTGGAATTCTCAGTGGTGGAATATCAGAGATAAACTGCCCACAATCACCTGGCAAGACTTTATTTAAGATGCTACCGGTTGCAATGAAGACAATAGTGAGAGTACCAGCCCAAATGAGCCATGGAGTGATGCCACCAATATTAGAGAGTAAGCCTTGAATTACTCCTAATTGAGCCGAGCAGGGGATGGTTAAACCAAGCAATGCCATGGTGATTAGTTTTTCTTTTTTGTTATTGAGCAGGCGGGTGGTTACTGTTGCCATGGTGACACAGCCGCCACCAAGAATAAGTGGGATGATAGCTCTACCATTCATGCCTAATTTAGAAAGAATGCCATCTACTAGTACAGCTAGGCGCGGTAGGTAGCCGCTATCTTCAAGCATGGCTAACCCAAAGTAGAAACCTAAAACTAGTGGCATCAATAAACCATATAAGTAAGTGATTGTTAAAGTAAGTAGACCGTAGTCACCAGCAAGCATTGTGCCAATAGCAGCACTAGGATTGTCAAAGAGTAAATTGCCACTTGGCTCTTTAATGACAGGCAAGATTTGGCTTACTAGTTTGGTAATTAATGGATTAAAGTGAGCATTGAAGACTGAGTTTTCGAGAAGATCAACCACTGTGCCAGCTACAAAAATTCCAAGAAACTGAAACAAGAAAGTATAGAGAATAACGATTGCTGCAATTGAACCAATAACTGGGTTGAGTAGTAATTTACCGATCAGGGTACGTTTAGAAAATTTGCTTTGACTAACTACTTTAGCGACTAAATCATTAACTTGCTCACGGCGGATTTGATAAATATCTTCGCGGGCTTTATCACTTGAGTTTTCAGCAGCAAGCAGAGCTTCAAATCTAGTTGGCATCTCATCGTAGTATTGAGTAATTTGAGCGTCTATCTCTGCTGAGATCGTGCCTACTTTAAACTGTGCTAGTTTTGCTTTTTTGTTTTGTACTGCGTTGAGGAGAGCTTGTTTTAATTCAGCTAAACCTTCGCCATCAATAGCAACCGCTTCAATAATGTCTAAACCTAGTTCTTGAGAGAGTTTCTTTGTATCAATCTCAACTTTACGGATGCGCGCCTCATCGCACTGATTGAGAACAATTAGCATTGGTTTACCCAGGTCAGCTAATTGCTTGGTCAAGAAGAGATCCCGGCTGAGGCTGATACTTGAGACTACATTGATAATAAGGTTGGCTGAATCTAAGCAGTCGCGGGTGGCAATTTCTTCATCATTGAGAGTGGAGATACCATAGACTCCTGGGCTATCAACTAATTTAAGTTTGTAATCCTCAAGTCCAAAATCTCTAGCTTCAGTATCACTGACACTAAGATCAGCAGAACTAATTTCAATAGTGGTACCAGGATAGTTGCTGACATCAACATAGACACCAGTAAGGTAATTAAAGATGACAGACTTACCCACATTGGGGTTACCGACTAGAGCTATATTGATGGTTTTAGTTTTTAGCTCTGGCATATCTCCACCTTGATTTGCGCTGCTTGTTTATCCCCGATGGCTATTTCTTGTAGATCTTTGAGCAAGACTACTGGTCCAGCTGGGATTTTGGATGCGCAGCAAACCTGATCACCTTCACAAATCCCTATCCTTATAAGTTTTGCTTTGAGTTCACTTGGTAATTTGAGGATTTTGAGGCATTGGCCTGTTTTGGCTTGGTTTAACAACATTTATATGAGAATTGTTCTCATTAAATATAGCACTTCCCCTTATCTTAGAGCATGGTTTAAATAATTCTTGCTTATCTTTAGTTTTGTAATTCAGCTGAGACATATAGTTGCTCTATTAGAAAAGTTTCTCCGAATATCAGACAAATTGCTTCCCATTCGGCGCAGCTGCTATCACAAAGTTATTGTTGTTTTGCTTTGCAAAACGAAAAGGCAACGTGAATCCGATATGAGAAGCAATTGTCTGAATTCTCCAAAACTTTTCTTAGACCCCAGCAGATTCTCTTTTCGCGAGTCTCAAGAAGCGGGCACAAAACAATTTCTCGGAGAAAACATTTGCAGGAAAATCAATACTAGCAAGATCGAAGATCTTGCCCATTTTCCGAAACCGTTTTTCCGAAAATTCGTTTTGTGCTAAGCTTCGGACTGTTTCGCGATATGGTCGGAAGATCCTGACGTCGCAAAGCTCCTCAGGATGACCATCAAAATAAGCAAGAATTATCTAGGTTTTTAGCTGAAAACTAGATTTAATTAAAGCTTTATATAATTCGTCAAGACAAGCAAGCTAGAATGATGGCAATGGAAAAGCGCAGCGCGGCTCGTGAGTTAGCATTTCTTGCTTTGTTCCAACTCCCGCAGAAATCTGAAAACATAAATATCGACAAACTCTCAAAAATGGACCTTGACGCCATTTGTTTGTCAGCGATTCGCACCTTGGCTGATCACAGCAAGGACAATATCAAGTCTGCTGAAGCTTTCTTTATTAAAGCTGAGCGTGCCGTGATGGAACACCAAGTTAATCACGAGGCTAATGAAGCACTAGATGAAGCGACTCGTTCAGTTGAACTACCGCAGACTGAAGATTTTATAGAACATTTGAATAATTGTTACCAAGCAATTGCGCTGATGCGTGAGGGCTTGCAGCTGCCTGAAGTTTATTGGCACTACCATGATGAAGCTACCAAAGAATTTGCACTTGATTTGATTTTTAAATATGTCAACAATCGTGAGGAAGTTGCAAGCTTGATCAAAGATGTCTCTAAATCATGGAAGGCAGAGCGTATCCAGAAGACTGAGCGTAAATTAATTGAACTTGGTATTACTGAGCTTGTGGCTTCTGATTTAGCTCACTCAGTAGTGGTTTCCGAAACTATTAAACTAGCTAATAAATATTCAACTGAAGAAGGTATCAAATTTATCAATGGTATCTTGGCTGATGTGATTAAGATTCTTCAGGATCACTAGTTGTTTCTGGTTCTGGTGGTGGAGGTTCTGGCTCTGCTTTACTGACTTGAGCTTCAGTGTTCTGAGGAGAGTCTTCTGCAACTTGAGTTTCTTGATCTGAGTTTGCTGCTCCATCACTGCTTAGAGCCCTAGCTGCTTCAGCTAAAGCGTCCCCAGCTGCAACTAGTGATGGAGGTAATACAGCTTGAGCTATTTCTCTACCCGTCATATTTCTTTCTTCACCAGTTTTGGGGTCAGTTACAGTTGTTACTTCATCGACAACTTCTACTAATTCTTCCAAAGTTTCTTGTGCAGCTTCTACGGTATCTTCAAATTTAGTTTCAGCTGCTTCAATTTTTCGTTCTTCTTCCGTTTGGGCTTCAATTTCATCTACATGGTGTTCAAATGTTTCAACTTCGTGGGCTGTACCGTCACCTGATAGGTGATAAACAGTGTTACCATCTTCATCCATGCCATCTTCTACGTTAAAACCAGCTTTAATTGCTTTATCAATAATTGCAGTTAATTTTGCTGGATCATCAATACCTGTAAGAGTTATATCAAGATGTTTAGAGTCGCCACTACCATGATGTCTATATTTTACGTGACCATCAGGAGTTCGTTTTAATGCATGCTCGATTTCTTGAAATAATGCTTCTCTTGGTGATAGACTTGGTTTGCTTGTGCCACCAGTAATAGGTCCCTTGGAGTAACCACCACCTGAGCTATTGTCATGGTTTGAATTATTACCATTCCACCAATTGTAGAAATTTTGTCCCCAACTATTGTTGTTCGCAGGAGGTAGGCTGCCACCTGCACCACCCCAAGCATCGTCAATGCCCTGATGGTTATAAGAATTGAAAGATTCGTTGAGGCGTCCTTGTTGAAGTGCGTTGAGTTCACTTTGTGGATTAAGGGCACTTGCCATTGTACCTTCAAGTAGCGCACTATTTTCTGGTCGCATCAAATCAGCTCTACCATTTACTGGACTTGCATCTTTAAATACACCACTAAGACTCGAGCTTAGATTAGCATTGGTTTGAGAATCTGAATTACTGGTGCTAGTTGCAAAATTTTCTTGCTTGCCTTGGCTAGTGCCAATATCAACTTGTGAGAATGGGAAATTAGGATCAGCATCTGAGCTGTCGCTAGAACCAGCTTGCGCTTGCGGTCCACTGACTTGGCTAATAGCAGACTTGGTGGTTTTATTGCCACCACTAACTTGGTTTATGCGGCCCGAGCCTGCACCCTGAATGCCTTGCAAAATTTTTGCTGAATTAGCCATTTTGGAATCTCTAATTCAATGTATATAAACTGGTTTAAGGTAGGGTTATGGATCTAGATTTCTACACCGTCTAACTGAGCTTTGAAGATAAGTTGAAGCCTTTCTATTAAGAACTTGTCACCATGAGCACTTGCGCTGCCATCTGCTCTGAGCCAAACTAGGGCTTCATTGTTGTGAGCAGTGACAAACCTAAATAAAGTCCCGCCGGTTTGCCTTTCTTCTTGCATCAAAGTATCGCCATTGTCGTAGTACCACGTTGAAATTTTGTCCCCATTCAACGTGGTTTCGACTGTCTTTTCTAGCTTTTTCTCTGCATCAAGTAAGTACATTACTTCAGAACCATCGTACTTAAATTCATGCATTGCTGGAAGTCCCTTGGAATCCTCTGATAGATGGAAGATTTTGCCGCCGTCCATAGTATGTTCAACTGCAACCTCCACTCCTTCTGTATCATGAGTAAAAATTATTTGATTGCCATCCTCAGTCCTTGAGAATGCAAGCTCCTGCCCCTCTCCATCAGTGATTTTGCTTATATTATTGATTTCTCTTGCAAATACAAACTTTGCCTCAATCTTCTCTTTGATAAGCACTCTTGTGTTGGTTTCTTTCATAGTAACTATATAAAGTTTGGCTGGAGCGCCATTGATTGCAAATTACTTAATCGGTTCTTAACGTTGTCATCCTGAGGAACGCCGTAGGCGTGACGTCAGGACCCCATTGTTACCAAGCTGATTGGGGAGATCCTGACGTCGCCTGCTGCTCCTCAGGATGACAGCCATGCTAAAATGAAAACCCTCATGAGTGAAAAACACATCTATATTGATCTAGAAACCACTGGCTTGAACGCCAACCAGGACCGGATTTGCCAGATTGGGGTGATACTTGATGATGGCAGGGAAATTAGTAGTTTGGTCAATCCTGAGATGAATATTCCAAAGCAAGTTAGTGACTTGCATGGCATCACCAATGAAAGGGTTGTTGACGCACCAAAGTTTGTCGATTTGGCGGCTCAATTAGTTGAGGAGCTTGAAGCAGCACAAGTATTTGTGGCTTACAACTATGCCTTTGATTTTCAATTCTTACAAAACGAATTGTTTAGAACAGTGCAGTATGAATTGCGTGAGGATAGTTTCGTATTTCTCGATCCTTATAAGATTTTCAAGACCATGTTTCCGCATAATTTGAGCAATGCTTATAAGTTCTATACTGGTAAAGAATTGGATGGTGCTCATGATGCAATCAATGATATCCGCGCAACCAAAGAAATTCTGGCTGCACAGCAAAATCAATACGCTGAACTATTTGCGCGCGGGCTTAAAACTGTCGAGCAGAAAACTATCGGTGATACTTCTATCCTAGGCAAGTGGTTTAGAACCGAGAATTCTGATGTTTGTTTTCGTCAGGGTAAACACCGGGGTGAGACAGTGGCCAAGGTCCACCGAGACTACCTTAAGTGGATATACTCATTAGAAGATATCAGCATGTCTGAGCGTAGATTTATCTCCAAATTCATTAACGCCTAGGGGAAACCCCTGGCAAAATTAAGGCCGATATTTGTCAAATTACTGAGCTTTTGGTCCTTATATTAAAGGACGGACTTGAATTACGATGAGGTAATTTATTTAATGGCGCAAGCAGATACTATTGAATCGAGATTTATTTTTAAGCAGAAGACGGCTTCTGCACTCAATTTTATTTCTGACGGTGAAGGGCAGACCTTAGGTTTCTCCAAAACTGACGAGGGTAACAATATCATTTATACCAAAGATCTTGAAGGTATTGATGTGGCGATTGAGCACTATCCTGATGGCACCAAAGTTTTTCATATGGAGAAGGATAGCAAGGGTTTGCCAGCGATGCATGAATTCAAACCAGATGGTACCGAGTATATTTATTTATTTGACTCTAAAAAACGTCTTGAAAAAATGGTTGAGATGAAAACCAATGGTGATAAGGTTACAACTTGGTTCTCAGTTCGAGGTGAAAGTATTAGACAAGAGCAAAGGCAACAAGGTGGTATCCTGTTTTCAATGGAATCCAAGGGTAATAAGGCTACGGTTTGGTTGCGCATTGATGGTTCGATAGAAAGCAGTGGCTATCCGCAATTGATTGCTCATCTTAAAATGGTCTTTTCGAAGTTTTTAGATGGATTGGAACTTTAATTTTAGATAGCATATGGTCGTTTCACTCCCTGCGTATGGCACTTCGTGCCTGCAAATTCTGCGCTGCAAATAGCAGGCGAAGCCATACGCAGGAGCTTTAGCTCCATATGCAGGGAGTGAAACGACCATATGCTATTTACGAAGTAACCCCGCAACCCTCTCAATATCCCCAGCTTCATGAATAGAATTAATACAAATCCTTAAACGAGGATTAGGCACTGTTGGTGGTCTAATTGCCACAACTAGGTAACCCGCTTCTTCTAACTCTTTGGCTTTAGCTTGAGCAGCTTCAGTGCTTGGCATATGAATTGCAAATATCGGAGTGCCTTCGTTTGAGTAGTTGATCAATGCATTGGATTGCCACGTAGAGCTACGCTCTCCTCGCAATGACGTTTCAAACAACTCAATATTTTTTTGTAATTGATCACGCAATTCTTTACCTGCTGAAATTTCTTGCAAATGTTTAAGTGCAATTTGAGCTTGCAATGGAGGGTTTGCTGTTGAATAAATAAATGTTCGTGATTTGTTCTTGAGAAATTCAATTAATTCCTTGGAGCCAGCTATATAACCGCCTTCGAGCCCACCAGCTTTGGAGAGAGTACCCATTTGCACCACTATATTGTCCTTGGTGATCTTGCCAGCTTCAACTAATTCTTCAACCAAGCCAGCCCCATGGGAGCCAAGTACTCCAGTGCCATGAGCTTCATCGATATAGATGGAGGCATTGTTGGCTTGAGCAATTTCATTAATTTCGGGAAGTTTAGCTTTGTCACCATCCATACTGAAGACTGATTCAGTAACGATGAGTGATTTCTTGCCTTTGCTGCGGTGTTCTTGAATTAATTCTGCTAGATGTTTTGTGTTGTTGTGCTTATAGAAATATTTTTTAGCGCCGCTGAGTCTGATGCCATCTAAGATACAAGCATGGACATATTCATCAGCAAAAACAATATCGCGTGAGTTAAGAATTACAGAAAGTGTGCCGAGGTTAGCCATATAGCCGCAGTTGAAAATTAAGGCTGCTTCAGCCCCCTTCCACTGAGCGATAAAGTTTTCTAATTCTATGTGTTCATTGAATGTGCCACTAGTGATGCGTGAAGCACTAGCTCCGCGACGTGAAGCTGTCAGTGATAAGTCTCTGCGAGCTAAGCCTAAGTAATCATTAGAGCTAAAACTAATTAGATTAGAATCATAAACTTGTGCTTGGCGGTATAGATTTTTCTCACGCGCCTTGTTTAACTCTTCACTAAAGAACTCATTAAACATTGGCGTAACTTGGTGACTGCCGAGCTTGATCCCAGCGGTTGAAGTTCTCGTTTTCAATTCCAAAAACATCAAGCGCTTTGCCGCAAACAAATTTGACCATATCATCAATGCTTTGTGGTTTTTTGTAGAAGCCTGGACTTGCTGGTAGGACGATTGCTCCCATCTCACTAAGCTTAAGCATATTAGTCAGGTGAATTGAACTAAGCGGGGTTTCACGTGCCATCAAAACTAGCTTACGACGCTCTTTGAGACAAACATCAGCCGCTCTTGCAATCAAGTTATTAGAAGTGCCTGCTGCAATATTAGCGATACTGCCCATGCTACAAGGTGCAATGATCATACCTTGACTTTTGTAAGAACCTGAAGCGATTGAAGCCGTGATATCATCTGCTGCCCATAAAGTTAGCTCATGGCTGGTAGCTGATGCTTGATGGCTACTTTGGCTATAGCTTGGACTAGTTGTAGTTGGAGTAGCTTCGTTGAGGTCGTATGACAAACCTTGCTTGTATTTATTTTTTAATTCACGCTTACGTTTGAGTTCTAATTTTTTTTCTTCTATTTTTGAGGAGATACTTGTTTGTCTTGGACTAGGGTTTGGACTTGGAGTCCCAAAACTGGATTGCTTCGTCACTAGCGTTCCTCGCAATGACGACCCGGTGCCAACATAATTTAAGATTTGTGACTTGCGCTGCTCCAGTTCGCCGTAGAGTTCTAGTCCGAGTTCGTGTTTAGCTACTTTGGTGGCGTTCTCTGAGAGTACTAGGTCTATCTTTTGCCCTTGTTGGAGCAAAAACTTGAGCAAGGCAAATCCATAAGGAGCTCCGCTGGCTCCGGTGATGGCTAAGGTGATGGGTTTACTTTGAGTCATGGTAAGAAAATAGATGCTGGGTATAATGGCTTAGTATCAAGTTTAACAGACCCACAAAAGATGCACAAAATTAACAACGATGACCTGGGCAAAATAGGTGCGATCACTCTGATCGGTCTGGTGGCCCTTACAATGTTTATCTTTTGGCTTAAAGGTCATAAGATACATAATTACGATAGCTTTAGTTTTTATTTCCGTAATGTCAATGGTCTTGAGGAAGGTGCAGCGTTGCGCTGGAATGGTCTCAAGATTGGGGTGGTTGAAAGTACTGAAGCGGTTGAAGAAAGTTTTGATCAGGATCCATTTCCGGCACAAGCTTTGATTGATCTTGGTAAGCGTCATCTTGCTAAGGCTGAAGACTTACTCAAAAGTGGTCGTATTGAAGATTTGGTGGTGGCTCGTGAGGAAATCAATAAAGCTCAACTAGAAATCACTTTGGGTAAAGCTAGTAATTTGCAAACTGAAATTACAGCTGGTGAGTTTGTGCAAGTTAATGTAGTTGTCACCACACCTAATGTACCGATTGGTCCACTCAATCAGGTAACCATTGTGCCATCTGGTTTGATTGGTGAGCAGTACGTTGATATCACCACCATTCAAATTGATGAAAGTTACAAGCGTCGCTTTGATTGTTCGATTCCTCGTTTTGTAGTTCTCGAACCGGTACGCCTTGATAGTTTGATTCGCGCTAATGTTGAATCTGCTGAAGCGATTACTCATTTGTCTAATCGTCTCAATGCCCTCTTTGGTGAAGAGGATGCTGAGAACGTCAAAGGTCTGATCAAGAATCTAGAGAACTTGACTAAGAACTTTAAGATTTGGAAGTTGTTCTAAACTGCTTCTTTGCTAAATACATTGAAGTATTGAGTACAGAAATCTTCAAAGCCCATCCCTGAAGATTCAACAATTATTCTTGCTTGATTAAGTATTGTTGTCCATGCACCATGGTCTAGAATTTTTTGTAGAGTCTTTGGGCTAGAGCCAAGACGTTGGCTTAGGGTACTA
>JAPPOW010000110.1 GCA_028817775.1 Candidatus Melainabacteria bacterium
CCATTAATAGTGCCAGTAACAAGCAAGTTGCCATTAACAGTTAAATCACCATCAACAGTAGAACCACCTGTCAAAGTATCAGCAACATTAGCTGTAGTTGCGTTGCCAGCGTTGCTTGCAAAATCAGCAGTATTTGCAGTAGTTGCATTGCCAGCATTAGTTGCAGTGAGAGCTGTTAGAGCATTGACATTGGTCAATGCTGAACCATCACCATTAAACGCTGTTGCCGTTATGGTGCCATTGACAAATAGATCACCCAAAATAGAACCGTTGTTAGTGAAGGTCAAAATACCATCAACTGTATTCTCATCAAAAGTGGAACCATTAATAGTTGAATTGTTAATAGTCGAATCATCCAAAGTTACACTATTGGCTGTACCACCATTGAAGAATGAATTGGTGATATTAACATTGTTGATATTACCATTGTTAACTGTCGCACCAGAAAGAGGTAAGTTAGTCAAACCAGAACCATCTCCAACAAAAAATCCAGCACTTACTGTTCCGTTGACATTAAGATCTCCGCCAGTTGCAGCTCCAAAACCCAAAGAACCATTACCAGCATTATCAATTGAAAGAGCAGGGTTTGGGTTACCATCAGGAGCACTTAAAGAACTAACAATTGAATTAACTAAAGTAGCACCATTTAAAGTTGCGCCATTAACCAAAAGTATAGAACTAGTACGAAGTGACTCTGTTCTTGTTTCACCAGCTACAACCAGATCACCATTAATGAAGGCACCTGTATTTGAAGTGATAGTACCAGCAGGACCTTGAGCACCAGTTGCACCATCAGAACCAGCAGGACCAGCGGGACCGGCAGGACCAGTTGCTCCGGTAGCACCTAATACAGATCTCACTCCACCTTTGGTTAAATAAAGATCAGAACCGTCAAATTCAATTGAACCATTTGGAGGGGTAGAAGAAGTCAATGAACCTGGCTCAAGAATCATACTTGGCATATCAGCGTTCATTCCATTGCGCACATGTAAAAAAGCTTGCGGGCTTGTGATTCCAATCCCAAGCTTGCCTTCTTCTGAAAACTTAAACAAAGTACCAGTAGCTGAGCCAGCATCAACTGAACTAAGATTCAAACCGTTAGCATCATAACTAAAAATACTATTGTTGTTGGCATTGTCACCAATTCTAATTACACTAGCATCAACGGTTTCACCAAAAGCTGAAGTTGTTCCACCACTAGAACCACCACCTGTACCAGTGTTGTTATTAGTTCCACCTGGGTTAGTTCTTCTACCACGGAAAACTTTAAAGCTTTGAATAGGCACTGGAACATTAATTCTATAACGACCATTGTCCTCCTTAGAGAAGCCTGTCGTAGCTTGCCTTTGCTTCTTAGCTTCAATACTAACACGCTCAAAGATACCCTCAATCAAACAATCAAAATCACCATCAGCACAAGTGGAAATTGCAAAGCTGTTAGGGGCGGCTGCAACTTGCGTTGCTGTGTTCTGTGCATTGATTGTAGTTGTGTAGGTGTTGATCAGTTGACCTTCTGTATCAAAGAGATCAAATTCCAAAACCTTAATTGAGCTATCAAATCTTCCAGCGTCGACACTAAGAATTTTATTTTTCCTAGAGTTACTAGATTTTTTATTCACAGTAGCATTAGAGCTAGTAAGGAAAACTCTCTGACCATTCTCAATCTCATAGACATTGATACGAAAACTATCCTGGTTTTCAAGCGAAGTAAAAATCGCACGTGGCTTCAAACGGATTCTTAAATTATTGGTCTTGGCCAAATCAAGCTCACGACTCTTGTTGTGAATCTCAAGATCAAGATCGGGCTGTGAACCTGATACAAGAGTCATCGGCGTAAACCTCTTGGCTGCTTGAGCTGGACTCAATTGCAAAATCAGCAAAGTCAAGATGATTATTCTTGCTGATTTAAATACTATTCCGTTCAAAATATTTGTCATTTATTTGCCTACATATTTAGCAGCAACAATCCTAACACCTCAATACATATTTTAGCTATAGGTGGTATCCACTAGTAATTTCTAGAAAGCCAAAGCCCATGCGACACAATGGTTTTGGACTACTTTAGCAAAATAAAAAGAATTAAAATAATCTTAAGGAGACCTTAGCCTATAATTATGTGGTTGCTAGAGCTAAATCAATACCAATTAATCAATACTGACTCAAGAAATTTAGAGCTTGGGCAGATTTTCCTTGCACTCAAGGGCGCAAATTTTGATGGGCATGACTTTATTGAGCAAGCACTGGATGCTGGAGCTCAGCTAGTCTACTCAGAACAAGAGCATCAGGATTCGCGAGTCAAACAAGTGGACAATTGTCTCAAGCAATATCATCGACTTGCAAATGAATACAGGAATCTAATTGATCCAATCGTAATTGGCATCACAGGCAGTGCCGGCAAAACTACAGCCAAAGAATTATTAGCTGCAATCCTCTCTGAAAAATATAAAGTCCACTACACCCAAGCCAATTTCAATAACGAAATCGGAGTACCCAAAACAATTCTTTCGATGCCTGTGGATACTGAAGTTTTGATTCTAGAAATGGGCATGCGCGGACTTGGAGAAATTGATTTACTGTCTAAAACTGCTGAACCCAATATTGCTTTGATCACCAATATTGGAACTGCACATATCGAACGCTTAGGTTCTCGTGAAAATATAAAAAAAGCCAAATTAGAAATTCTTAGTGGACTTAAAGATCACGCCTTAGTAGTTGCTGATCAAAAACTTACTCAGGAGCTAGAGGGTCAATTCAAGCTTATTAGTTTTGAAGCCCAGAGTCAAAACGAACCAGCCGAGCCAAAGTATTTGATCTCAGAAGGTCTACTAGCCTCAATTGATGCCTGTAGCAAAATTGCTCAGCAACTGACTTTAAGCGAGCAAGAAATCACAGCTGGACTAAAGAAATTTAGCCCAGGCAGGGGACGTGGTGACTTTGTCCAAATTGATGAGAATATTTTTATCGATGAAACTTATAATTCAAACCCTGAAGCCTTACGCAATTCAGTCAAAGCTTTAATTGAAAGATTTCCAGATGATCATAAATATGCCTTAGTTGGAGATATCAATGAATCAGAAGCAGAATTAATTGAGCAAGTTTTTGCTGAAATAAAAAAACTAGAAAATGATAAGTTTAAATTACTTGATGCACGAGGACTCGAAGCTAAGGCTGCTCAAGAATTATTAAGGGCTCAGTTAAGCAGCGATAAAAATATAATTCTAGTTAAAGCTTCAAGATCGGCAAAGTTTGAAGAGGTCCTGACGTCGCTCTGCTCCTCAGGATGACACTGGTATCTCAGCCATAATCAATAATTTATTATCGTATTGCCAAAAACGATTCTTAACAAAGAAACCTTTGCGCAAAAGTTTATTACGCAAGAAACCTGGTGGCACAGCACGGCAGGGACGTTCAAAATTCTCCAGTTCATTACCAAACCAAATTGCCAATTGGTTTTTAAAGCTACATAAATTAGAAGCAATTATAATCAGGCTTCCTGGTCTTACTATCATTGGAGCAGCTCGATCTAAAAATTCATCAAAATCATCTAGTTCTGGATTATCAAGATCAGCAATAATATAGCC
>JAPPOW010000233.1 GCA_028817775.1 Candidatus Melainabacteria bacterium
ATTAAGTATTGGAGTCCATGCACCATGGTCTTCAATTTTTTGTAGAGCCTTTCGGCTAGAGCCAAGACGTTGGCTTAGGGTACTATATGCAAAACCAGTGACTGTACGTGGCAAGAGTTTCTTGAGCTCATCGCTGTTCATGGCTAATTCAGTTTGCTTTTGAGCTTGTTCTCCAAATACATTCAAGTAGTTTAGAGTCCAAGTATCAAAATCTAAGTCAAAACTTTGAAGAAAATTGACTATCTTTCTTAAGCTCCCTTCAAAACAACCATTGTATAAAATGTGATGAGCAGTGGATGGCTTGATTCCTGCTTTCTTGGCAAAGCCCTCTAAGCCGCCGTCAATAAGCTTGATCAAATCTTCTCGGCTCTGGGCAATTACTCGACCTGCTTTGTCGTAGCTAGGGTCTGGTGGTAATAAATAAGTCGGTTGCTCTGGGTCTATTGGTTCTTGAAATGCATTTAGGTAATAATCTAAAAATTCATTGAATTTGATAGCAGTAAAATCTAAGAACATATAAATAGGTTTAACTATAGAGACCCATTCTTCACCCCTCATTCTTTTGTCATAAACTTCTGCTCTGATATCAGTAGAGGCTGCAATATATTTCTTGGATGCACCGAAGGCTTTGGCTTCATCGTCAAGGAATCTGGCTTCTAGTTCTGCTCTTGCTTTTTCTTTGTTTGGCTCTCCCTCCTCACCAAATTTAGCTAAATAGTCAGCAACAAAAGTTTCAAAGTCTTGGTGAATTGCTCTAAGAAATTTATCAATGCTTACTAGTTTCCCTCGCCACATGCCTCGCAGCAGCATATTATGGATAGTGCCGCGTCTTGTGCCAGCTTGTCTTGCAAGTTCACTAATATTGTGATTAGCTCGTGACAGACATAGATCTTCAAGCCACTGTCTCTTATCTTCGTCTATGTCAAGATTAATTTGCTTGCACCACCTCTGGCCAATATCTTTTTGGCGCCAGCACTCACAGTATCCGGGCGGTGAAGCCAGCTCGATCTCATTTGCAGAGAATTCCACAGGTCAGATAATAGCATTCCTGCTCCGCTAAGTTAAAGTTTATAAGTGGGCAGTCTTTCAACTAAAGATTTTCTTTTGGAAGCGATGATGCCTTTGATCCGCTCTGATAGTATCCAAGGATCAGCAAGGTATCTTCGGACGGTTTTTACATCAATCCCATCTTTCAGTTTTCTAGCAAGCTCAAGCCTATGTTCAAGTTCTATTTTGGTATTGCCAAGTAGATCTCTTATCTGATCGTTAAGTTCTAAATCAGATTCTAGCAAACTTAGTAGTCTCCTTTGTGCTTGGCGTAAGGTTTTTTGTATTTCAGGATGATTCGATTTTTTTTCCAGAATTGAAATAGCAGTATCATCTAAATTTACTATACCGGTTAATTTATCAGCTAATAAGAAAAGGAATGGAGAATAGTTTCTGGCTCTAAGCTCCTCACAATTAATTGGCTGCTCAAGTTTGCTAATTAAATCAGCTGCAAGGGGACCAAAATGACTTGTGTGATGAAAGAGGTCAACTAATTTTTGATAGAAAGCAAAAAACTGATCATGGCTGAGAGGCTGCTCAAGAGAGTAAATCAAGCGCCTATAGAGTTCTGGATTTTTTGAAGACTGTGAGGGAGGTAGATCAACAATAGCGTCCCTAAATTCTCTAGAAAACTTAATTGGTTCTTTGATTCTATCAGCCTTGAGTAATAATGCTAAATCAAGATTGTGTCGGTGAGCTTCTTCAAAACTTAGTTTTTGCTCAAAGCGCTGTGTGACAGCAAACTTGATTCTTTCAAATAAGGTCTCTTGCTGATGAATTTCTCTGAGTTCTTCTAGACTAATTGGTCTTAGAGCTTCTGCGACCTCAACTCCCTTGGTCTCAGTGAGAGGCCAGCCCCAACGCTCTGTGCCCATGTCAGCAAAGTCAATGCTATTGGGTTCAAGTTTAAGATTGGTACCATTGACTATCAACCAAGAGGGGTCCTTGATACCAGCTGCTTTTAATTCAGCAACAGTGTAGTGAAGCCCAGAAGAGCCTTCTAGTTTTTCAGCTAATACTGATTTATAGTTTTTACCAAGGCAGTCATTATTAATCAGTCCTACCATAGCTGGGCTGAGAGAGATTGGTGTAGATCCACTAATTCGGTCTAGATCAAAAAATTTCTTTAAATCTAAACCGAGTCTCTCCACTAAGCCCGTGCTGACTGGTGCTATGAGTTGTTCAATAACTAGATCACGAACTTCTTCATCGATACTTTCATCTTTGATAAAGTCAAGCAAATTTGGATCTTCCAATGAGAAGCTAACTTCCTTTGCAATCAGTGACAAAATATCTTCCAATCTATCAGGGTCTGGATTTTCTCTGATTCTCTTTAAGATGGTTTCGTGATCGCCTTCATTGGGGCTGAGAACAGATTCATCTTCAAAGCAGTAAAGCTCCAGTTCTGGATCAAAGAGTGTTACTGGATCAATCTCGCCGCAGTTACGGAAAATAATTTCTCTAGCATTTGCATTAATACTTGTATCAACCATCAAAGCTCTCAAAGCTGGGCTATCTTTGATATTTCTGGTTCCAACCACTTCGTTTAGGTATGCTAGCTGATTATCAGTTTCTTCATCAGTCTCACCAATAGCTTCGATTTCTCTTGTGACGATTCTAGCTAGCTCTTGAAGAAAGCTTTGACTGTATGGATCTGGACAGAGATTGAAGAACCTTGCCATGAGGCTACTTTTTAAGGATGGGATAGATTTTTCTGCAAGTAGTCTAAGTATTGGAGCGTAGAGATCACGTCTATCATGTTTGTCAGCGATATAGATTAGCAATTTCGCTATTGGCCTTTGGTCACCTTCAAGCATTGCGCTAAACTCCGCTCTTTCTTCTTCTGAGAATATTTGTGTGAGTTCTTCTTTGCCAATATCTCGCCATCTAACATCTCTCAAAGCACTGACTAGTTGTAGTTGATCAATGTAGCGAGACATTCTAAATAAATTAGGCATGCGTCTCTTGCTTTGGTGCAGGCGTACAACCGAGACAGGCGCTTCTTTGCTTTCCCAATAAGATCCATTGTCATTGCGGAAATTAAATATACTATTCTGAGCACTCATATTAACTGCGCTATCTACGTTAATGTGTACAGTTTCAAAAGTGCGAAAGTCAGGATGAAAAGACAGCTCATGGCTTAGTTGAGTTAATCTTTCTTGGCACTCTCTATCCAAGACAAAACCACCTTGTTTCTCCTTGCTTGAGGAGTTTAAGCTGCGAATTTCATCTAGATTCTCACCACCATCTACACCAATTTCAACTAGATCTTCGTATTTCTCATAAACATCATCATAGATCTTTCTTTCTGAGGCTAGATCGGTGTTTTCATAATTGTGATCAACTTCTATTTCGATTCCTAGATTGCCAGACTCCGTGCCTGATGGGCAAAGTATTCTAGTTTTGTTGAGAGCTTTGCGGCAGTAGTGTTCCATGCCATGGCAAAGCTCATCGTAACTAAGATCTTCTAATTTGCTTTGTGAATCATATTCAAGCGCTAACTCTAAGCCTTTGGC
>JAPPOW010000022.1 GCA_028817775.1 Candidatus Melainabacteria bacterium
ATCTCTCTTTGTTGTCCTTGATCTATAGAACTCAAATCGTATTCGTCTAACTCCCGCTCATCCATTTTTTTCTCATCCTCCAAATCGTCTAATAATCCAAATAGTTTGTCCCTCGGAAATAGTTCATCATGTTTTGACTCGGTCCTAAGATAGTCTCCTAAATTCATATCCTTGTCAGCAGCTTGCATTAAATTTGCAAGAAAATCATCAGCAAAATTTCCACCCTTTTGCTCATTTGACTTATATTTCTTCAGTTCAGAGACAATTCTGTCAAGTTCAAAATCATCATGCATACTAACAATATACACAGACCGCAAAGCTAATCACTCAGCCATTTTCATGAAAATTAGACCTAGGTCAAATATACTAGCCTAAGCAACTGAGTTCTAAGCATGTAGAATTGCATTGAGTTTTGAGAATAATTCTTTGAGTTTATCAAGTGATTTCTGCCCCGCTCTTGACTCAAGCCCACTTGATAGATCAATCATCTCAGGTCCACAGGTCTTAATTGCGGCTTCTATATTCTCAGCTTTAAGTCCACCAGCAAGCGCAAGCTTAGACTTGGCACGCTCTTTAGCTTGGTTGAACAATGACCAATCAAAAGCTTCACCAGTACCCCCCAATTGTCCCTGCTCAGTTGGCTTGGTATCCAGAATAATAAAATCAACTAGGTTTTGATAATTATCAATTGCAGTCAAATCATCTTCAGATGAGACATGCAGGGGTTGAAAAATCCTATAGCCCAAATCCTTAAGTTGAGACAAATCTGCAACAGCAAAAGACCCGTAAGGTTGGATTATTTTGGCGGGTATTGAATTGGCAAAATTAACCAAAGCATCGACAGAAGAAATATCAGTAAGCAAAACAACTTTGGCACGTTCATCTTCACTCAACTGACTAACTATATCTTCAATCTCTTGACTTGTTACAAAACGAGCAGAGCTATGAATATTAATAAAGCCAATATAGTCTGCACCAAGATTCAATGCATTCTTTGCATCAATCAAGTTGGTTATGCCACAGACTTTAACAAGTGGTCTCATTGACTTAACTCCAATAGATCTTGATCCAATTTTACTTTTACAAACTCACCTGGCTGTACATCTAATATATATTCATCCACAAAGGGTAAAATCAACTCACGTTTAGCTTTAAAACTATCGTTTAGTTTGATAAATATATGGTCCTGAGCTTGTGATGAATAGTCCTGGACTAGACCAAGTTCTTGTCCAGTAGCATCAAGCACTTTGAGTCCAATTAAATCAGCGATATACCAACTACCCTCTTCCAAATCTTCTTCGATCTCAGCTTCAACAATGCCTCTCAAGTTTTCAACTGAATTAAGATCATCGTAGCCCTCAAACTTAACTAAAATCCAATTCTTATGAGGACGGGTTGAACTAATCTTGTAAGTCTTAGCAGCAATAAGCACCTCTTCAAGTTCATGAAAAATTTCAAGATCATCAATCAATGGATAGAATTTAATCTCTCCCTTGACTCCATGAAAACCTGCAATTTTAGCTACTTCTCTAGGCACCCTATTATAATAACCCAGTACGAGCACCATCTTCATCAAGATCAATATCACTATCTTGAATTGTCTCAAGAATTGAATTACAAGCCTGTAGCATGACTGGATTGAGCTTACCACTGGCTCTAATTTTAAGTACTCGTTTATTTACGTGAGCTAACTTTTCATCGCCCCAAATCTTTATTAAATAATCGATTTCATTTAAGTCATCACCAACAAGATCATCAAGATTTGCTTCAATTGGAATTGCAATCTCCATTGCAGAAGGGGCACCATTGATATTAACAATAAGTTCCTTAGACTTATGCTTGTAACAAAGTAGTATATGAATCTTATTAAAGTTAAGGGTTTGAATTGAAATTGAAGCAGTAGCATCAAATTCATCTTCATCTTCTGAATTACTCTCCTGACGGCTTTGGTCTTCTTTGGTTTCTTCCTCATCTTCATCAAAGTCTCGATCAGGTTCCTTAAATTCAAATTCAAAAGGTATCGGCAAGAATAACTGTAAAAGCGGCACTAAATAATTAGAATAGTTGAGATTAACCTCCTGCACTTGAACAATAATATTTTGCAAGATTTGCTTGAGTTCTGGTTGGTCTGAAAATTCTTCTCGCTTCTCAGCTAATAGTGCAAGCAAACTAGCCTTATCCAAGTTAGCAACTGACTCATCCATATCAAAAAGAGAAGCTAGACTTGCAAAACTTCTCATCTCACTAGATCCAAAACTCTTAAGAAGGCCACGAGCATAAGTATTAATCAAGTGCATGCCAGTTTGTTCTTCAGTCAATGCTTCACTTAGCCTTGTAAGATTATCAAGATTATCATCATATATAGGTTGTAATCGTTTTGGAATTGCTGGCTTAACACGGCGCGGATTAATTGCACTTCCCACTTGTCCCTTCATACGTGGCGGCGGTGGTGTAGACTTGTTTTTTTTAGAGTTTGTTTGATAATTAATTTTTTGTTTGAGCTTAGCAGCGAGTACTGGATTTTGTGCTCTCATATCATAATCTTTACGAAACTCATCAGCCTTAGATTCGTTAGGATTTTGTGGAGCCTCATGTTTATCTCCTGTAGTAGAATTTTCAGAACCACTAGTAGCTGGTACCTTAGCTGGAGGCTCAAAACCTTGATTGGGATTGATATTAGAATCAGTCACTTATAAGTATTATTCCCTATTTTAGAGCCTTTGTTAACCAGTTCTTAATTTATCTTTGATTCAATATACATGAGATGTCAGGTACAAACGCCAGGACTATTGGGAGAGCTATAAGCCAGCAGGGAAATTCTGCTGACATTCTAGGTGGCGTAAAACAATCAGACCGAGTTAAAGAAGCCAGAGCAAAGCAAGCAGATTCTGATGATCAAGATACTGAAGCAAGAACCGGGAGAGGCTCTGGACCAAGCTATCAAGGAGCAACTGGCACTAGAAACCGAACTTCAGCTGTCAATGCCGCAAATAATCGTGCTACAGATGCAGCATTTACTAGAGGTGTTGCCAATGGTCGCCCTACAGACCCTACAGTAATTCCAGACAAACAATTTGGTGGTACTGTTGATCCCAATGCTTTGGACCAAGAATTAGCTGAATCTGGCTTAAATTTAGGGGCTCCAGGCTCACAACAATTCCCACCATTTAATCCTTTTGGCTTTGGCTTAGGTCAGCTAAGTCCTAGTAGTTTTGGTGGCGGATCTGGTTTAGGAAGCAGTGGTGGTACAGGTGGATCAGGTTCATCAGGGAATGCTGATGGCAAGCACAAAGCTGAAAGCTTAGCAGAGAAATTGGCTAAGTATTATGAGAAGCATGGTGAAGCGGATACTAAGAAACATTTTGCAACTGAGCTGGGAGTCAGCGAAGACCAAATTGGCTCATTGATTGATAAATTAAAAAATGCAGATCAAGAAGATAGAGAAGGCATAATACAAGAATTTATAGAAGATAATGATATTGATACAGCCAAAGCACGGCAAGCACTAGCTCAGCTGGGTCAAAACTCTAATCCACTAGTAGATCCAA
>JAPPOW010000227.1 GCA_028817775.1 Candidatus Melainabacteria bacterium
AAAGAAGTCAAAGATCACTTGCGGAAGTTGGTCTCAATCAAGGTGGTCAAATTTCTGGTTTAGTAGTTCCAACAACTGTTCGTCAAGCAGATTATACACAGAATACAGATATCGGTTATCATGCAAGTTTAAGCACTAGAGATAGTGAAGCCTTTGCAAACTTCCTAGCTAGTGGTAGCAGCACTACTACCAACCTAGGTTCAGTAAGAAGTGCATTTGGCGCAAGTAGAGATATTTTATCTGGGTCTCAAGCGGACGCAGTGGGGGACGGGCAAGCATAAGAGGACAGGATAATGACAGCAGCACCAAGTATTAAATCACAACTAAGATCTGCAATCAGCGATGTACAGAGTAAAGCAGCGCAAGTTGAATCTGGCACCTATAGCCAAGACGTAGCAGCAGATAGAGCAGCACAGGCACACAACGTAACTAGGGTAAAAGAAAACTTAGTTGCAGCTCGTGAAAGAGATCTAGACAATGTTTTACAGCAATTAGCTCCTCCTCCAACGAAAGAAGTCTCTGCTGGTGGTAAAAATGGTGGCACCAAAACAATAGTTGATAAAGAAGAGGTTGCAAGACTCCAGAAAGAAAAAACTAGCATCATGGCTCAGCTTGAAAATGCTAAGCAAGATGTATCAGAAGCTAGAACTGAAGCTGCTGCAGCTACTACTCAAGCACTTACTGCAGCTGGCGTAACTCAAGAAGCACAGAATGATATGGCTGCACTAATGAGTAGAATCGATTCAATCAATGACTCACTATCTCAAGGTCAAGACGTTAGTGATGATGAGATGAGCGATGTAATTAAGGACTTCAAACAGCTTAGCGATAGCTTTGATAAAGAAGACAATGTCTCTGGCGCAATCAGCAAGGCTTTCTATAACCCAATGAAAGCAGCAATGGAAAGAATGTTGGGTCACCTCAATAGTCCAAAGAGTCCACGAAACACCAATCCAAACACTAATTCAGCACCAGGAACAATCAATGCTGATCTAGCAGCAGTTGGCATTACTGGTCAAAAGCAAGATGATGTAGTTAGCTTCATTCAGCGTGTTGATAATATAAATCAGGGTATCCAAGCTGGTCAAACATTCACTCAAGACCAAATGCAAAGTCTATACGATGACAAAGTAACATTAGTTTCAAGCTTAACTGATGCTCAAAGAGCTAGTAAGCCAATTCAAGACTTGAAGAAATCAGTAGAAGATGTTGTCAAAGCTAGTGGTCACGGCGATGCTGTGCTTCCAGTATCAGCTGGCGCAGGCGCTGGGTAAAACTATTTCTCTTCTAATTTTTCCCGTAGAGACTTCAAATGATCTCGATAGAGAGCTGCGTTTTCAAAATCAAGCAGCTTAGCAGCATTGTGCATTTCTTCTTCTAATTTATCAATAGAGCGAATCAAGTCACGCTTCGACATTTGCGTAATTGGCTTGTTGAGGACCGTTTCAAGCAATGCGTTAGCTGCTACCTTCTCCTCCTCATCAAGTTTATCAAAAGCCTCTAAAATCGGGTTAGAGACCGGTTTCAGCACGGTTTTAGGAGTGATACCATGCTCCTGATTGAATGCTAACTGCAATTCCCGTCGCCTATTAGTTTCATCAATAGCTTTAGCCATACTATCTGTGGTTTTATCAGCAAAAAGTATCACTTTGGAGCGTGCATTACGTGCCGCCCGCCCAATCATCTGAATCAAAGTCCGGTAATTACGCAAATAACCTTCTTTATCAGCATCCATAATACAAACCAGTGAAACTTCAGGTAAATCAATCCCCTCTCTTAGTAAATTGACCCCCACCAAGACATCATACTCATCCTTCCTTAGATCATTGAGAATTTTGATCCTCTCCAGTGATTTAATTTCACTATGCAAATAACGAGCTGGGATTTCATGCTCCAACAAGTACTCACTCAAATCTTCTGCCATCTTCTTAGTTAAAGTGTTGACGATAACCTTCTCATTTTTAGGGAAGTAAACCGAATCGTCCCCCTTGCTATATAGCTCAGGATCTAGTGAGCGAGCAGTCCTTAGCTTAATTTCTTCCATCAACTTATCAATCTGCCCAGTGGTTTGATGAATCTCAAGCTCGGGATCAAGCAAACCTGTTGGTCTAATAATCAATTCTGTAGGCTCAGGGCTCCGTTCTATTTCTTCGTCCCCCGGAGTAGCAGAGACATAAATTATTTGCTTAACCCGCTCATCAAACTCCTCATACTTCAGTGGTCTATTGTCTACAGCACAAGGTAAACGAAAACCATAATCAACCAAGACTGACTTACGGCTAAAGTCACCATGATACATAGCCCGCAATTGCGGCAAGCCCATATGAGATTCATCAATAAAGCAGAGCCAACCATCCTCACCGTAGCGGCGGTTCATATAATCAATCAGGACCTTAGGAGCAGTGCCTGGTGCCCGCCCTTCAAGAATCCGAGAATAGTTCTCAATGCCAGTACAGTAACCAACTTCACGCATCATCTCAAGATCATACTTAGTACGCTGTAATAATCTTTGAGCTTCAACGTCCTTACCTTGTTTCTTAAACTCATTGACCCGTTCTTCAAGCTCTTGCTGAATTTGCTCAATGGCTTTCTCCATAGTTTCTTCATCAGTAACGTAATGTTTAGCCGGAAAGACTTTGACTTCATCCAAGAGTTCAAGAATCTCACCAGTAATCCTATCAACGTAAGCTAGCCGCTCGATCTCATCACCAAAAAATTCAATGCGCAAGATTCTTTCCTCATCAGCCTGGTGAATCTCAACTATCTCACCACGCACTCGAAACAAACCCCGGCTAATTTGAGTATCATTACGGCGATATTGAATATTCACCAATTGATTGAGAAACTCTTTGAGATCAATCTCCTTACCAAGCTCAAGCGGAATCGCTGACTCAAAGTACAATTCTGGAATCCCCAAACCATAAATACAACTCACTGAAGCCACTACCACCACATCATCACGCTCAAAGATAGAGCGAGTGGTAGAGTAGCGCATCCGGTCAATATCATCATTGACCTTAGCTGTTTTCTCAATGAAAGTATCAGAGTGTGGAATATAGCTCTCTGGCTGATAGTAGTCGTAGTAACTAATAAAGTATTCAACTCGGTTCTCCGGAAAAAATTCCTTGAACTCATTACAAAGCTGTCCAGCAAGAGTCTTGTTTGGAGCCAGCACCAACGCAGGCTTTTGTGTTTGCTCAATGATATTAGCAACAGTGAAAGTCTTACCTGAACCGGTAATCCCGAGCAAAGTTTGCCTAGGCTCTCCAGCCTTGATCCGCTCGGTAATTTCTTTAATAACCTTGGGCTGATCACCAGCAGGCTCAAACTTGCTTACTACCTTAAATTCGTCCTGCTTTAGCTCTTGCATCCCCACAATTATAGCTCAAAGTAATTCATCGTTATCTTACTTGTCATCCTGAGGAGCAGAGCGACGTGAGGATCTCCCCGGTACTTGTTACCAAGCAGTCCGAAGCTCCGCACAAATGAAATTTTCCGAGAATCGGCTTCGGCTTAGTTGT
>JAPPOW010000154.1:0-2106 GCA_028817775.1 Candidatus Melainabacteria bacterium
CCTTAGCCCTACTAAAATCAACATACTCAGGAGTACAAAGGTAGAGAACCTTGCGAACCAGGTCTCTGCAGGGGAATTATTTGAAAAAGTGAACTGTGCAGACGCGGCCCCAATTTGGCAATTTGGCGTGGTGAAATATCTTGAGAGCGTGCTATTATCAATAGCCATGACTGCTATCTACGATAATCTTTGTGCAAAAGCATATGAAATAAAAAATCAAGTTGATAAGGCCCTTGAATCTCTGAGATCCCAATCGGAACTTGACACACCTGATTTAGAACCAGCAGACGAAGCTTTAAGATCACTGAATAGTTTAGACAACTCAATTTATAGTCAGCTTATAGCTGATGACGGTGACAAGCATGTTGGCACAAAACTTGCACTTGCCCTAGATAGACAACAAAGCCAAAGCCCAATTACGGAGATTCCTGACGCAAAAGAAATTGCTCCAACCGAACTAAACGAAAATAATGCTTTGGAATTTTTAGCTCCTGTACTAACCGCTTTTGATAAATTGTTTGCGCTTAAAGTCGAACTAATTAATAAATTCCCGAATAGAGCTGGAAACCCATTCCCTGGTCCAGATCAGATCCTGTCACATACAGCTCTTGGCGTTGAATCAGTCAGAATCAGTGTACAGGTTCTACTCGAACAAGTTACCGAAGCAACCAGAGAAGCCTTGCTCGATGCTATCAAAGAAAAATATGATTATGGCGCTGCAATGGTTAGAGACATTAAATATTTTGTAGAGAATGCTCTAGCAGAAGATCAGTAAGAAAACTCAAAAATATATCTTTGTAAACTATCTTATACTCAAAAAGTATATCTAAAAATTATTGCCTAGCAGCAATTCCTGCTTGTGAAGGCTGAAAACTAAAACTTCCATGCACTCCACGAATCTTAGCAATTTGATCATTTGTCAAATGAGGTCTAATCCTTAAGTCAAAGAATGTTTTGAAAAATCTTTGCATAGTCTCATTTATACCTCTGATCACATCTGGGTAGCTAGCTCTAAAATTAGTGTAATTAGAATCACCTTCACTAATAGCAGCACTTAGACGAGCATTAGCATTAGCGATATCGTAGCCCAAACTAATTTTGCCATGAGACGGGAATGAACTCTCACCACGATAAATCATGGCTGAATCAACTAAATTTGCATAGGTGGAAGCCATAAAATCAGCACACTCTGACCAAACCTGCGCTGGTACCGAAACTTGCAAGTCACCCTGAACTTGTACTCCAGCAAGTCCAGTATGAACACGTAAGAGATTAGTTGCACCAGGGCCCCAAAATTCAAAAGCAAAACCAAGAGACATTCCTTGTGGTTTTCTTTGCGATAAACTATCGTTAAAGTATATCGATGCACAAGCATGTTGCGTTCTTGCAAGCTCTATGATTTCTTCTTCAGAAAAAGCTGGCTTTAAGTATTTAGTAACTATTGTTTGTATAAAACCAGCGATAACCTTGTCAGCCTGATCAATATCATCGTAGTAGCGATTTTTGAAGGGCTCTACCGACTCACTGGTATGATAATTAAGCGGAGACTTTATGTAGTATTGTGCCTTCAAGGCAGCACTTATAGCTGCCGCTGCATGAACAAAACTCTTCTCATTAGCTTTGCTGTCTGAAAGATCCAACTGTGCAAGTCTTTCGAGATGATTGAACATATCAACCAAATATGCATAGCCAGAATTAACAGCAAACAATAAATGCTTAGCTTCAGCTTTGGCTGCTAGTTCATTTCTGAGTGCCGCATTTTCCTGTACAAATTTACGGATCACCGCCTGGCTAGTACGAGATAATTCCATGCAAGTATAATATCAAGATATTCCAACAGGAGTCAAGCCAAAGAATAAAACCCAAGCCGTGCTATTATGTCGACCACACTGCTTATTATGCTAAGACCCGGAGTACCACTACATCATTTCCTTAGAAGACTTATTGTCAATGCCAGTCCGACACCTCTGAGTTTTGCATTAAGTAAAGTCAAAGCTAATGGAGAAAGCTCAGCTGATTTTAATAAATTCTTGGATTCAACAAGATTAGCTGATCTAACTGGCTTATTTAGAAAAGTAGATTTAGATAACGAGGAAGCTAATTACC
>JAPPOW010000154.1:2116-3514 GCA_028817775.1 Candidatus Melainabacteria bacterium
CTAATTACCTTAGTGACGAGGATTTTGCAGCAACTATGGTTGCTAAAGACATAGAAGAGAATGATGAAAATAAAACATATGGCTTTAAATCAATCAAGAAACTTTTTAACAATAGGCTGCTGAGATTGCTCAAAGATACAGCCAAACGTTTAAGATACGTTCTAACTAAGCTAGCTTTACGCAAAGATGATAATTGGCAAAACCACCAGGAGCAAGAAAGCAAGTCAATATTTATGCACCACTTGATATCCACCTACAAAAGAGTCTTGGACATTAATATAGGAACAGACAAAGCTGTTAGTAAATATTTAGAGAAGTGGTTAGCAAATAATCCTGATGTCCCAACAGCTGCCGCTGCTGCAGTTGACGCTAGTTCTCTTGAGCCTAGTCCAAGGACTAGTAGTTCAGCTGAAGTTAATCCTGCTAGAACTCTAAGCTTCCATGGCAGACCTATATGGTTAAATGCTGAAGCACCTATTGGACTTGAGATTTCAAACTTGCCTCTAGGATAGTTTGAGATCTATAAAAAAACACGATGATGATCTATTCTGCCGATCATTGTACCCAGATAATTAGCGCATCTTGATCGATAGAATAAGTTATATTTGTATTGTTCAAAGAAGAACAAAAGGAGAACGAGATGACAATGCAAAATAACACATTAATAGCCCCAGGACAAAATTCAGCAGATTTTTGGAGATCAAGAGTATCAGGACCAGGAGCCGAGCTTAGGGGTCAAAAAGCAAGAGCAATCAGCCAATTGGGCACTGAGGCAGCTAGGCGATTTCAAAGCCAACTATCAAAAGCTGGAACAGAGTTAGATCGACCAGAAGATCAAGCTGCAAGCACCTTTCTTTTCTTGAGATCATTTTTAGGAGCAGAAGCTGCAGATGGAGTAATGGAAACCGCTGAGCAATTACTAGCCGATATCGGAGTGAAAGCTAGCCAAAACAAAGTAGCTAGTCCAGTGACAAAATTCCGCGACGAATTAAAAGAAGCTATCTTCCAAAGCCCTCGTGGTGTGGCAGCAGCTAGAGAATTACTTCAATCTGAGTCAGCTGAAGTGGAAGATCTTGCCAAAGTCACCGCACCAATACTCAATGAACTCTTAGCCAAACTTGCAAAGGAAACACCAATACACAAACTTACTAGCTATGATGAACAAGCTGGTGAACTCAGCCTTGCAGAGAACTTCTATCAAACAATAGAGCTGCTAATCAACGAAGGCAAAGCCGATGCTGAGACTTGGTCTCAAGATTGGTACGGAATATTTGCTGATGATGATGCAGGACAACATGCAAGATTCTTTATGGCGATGGACTATGATATCGATAAATTTGATGAATTGGTCGAGCTACTAGGATTACAATCCCCATAATGCAGAGATAAACTGCTAGA
>JAPPOW010000236.1 GCA_028817775.1 Candidatus Melainabacteria bacterium
TGCATTAACCGTCTTATTTTCAATCTCTTGGTCGCCGACAATAAGCATATAAGGAATTTGTTTCTCTTGGGCATCCCGGATTTTGTAATTCATACGTTCAGCACGCATATCAACTTTGGCACGGATATCTGCATCGATTAAGTCTTCAGCAATTTTTTGAGCCGCTTGATTATGTTTGTCAGTTACCGGCACCACCATGACTTGATCTGCTGCCAGCCAAGTAGGGAATGCTCCAGCAAAGTGCTCAATCAAAACCATACAAATTCTTTCTACTGAACCAAAGATGGCACGATGAATCATCACCGGACGCTCGGTTTCATTATCAGCGGTGTTGTAATTCAAGTCAAAGCGTTCAGGTAAATTAAAGTCAAGCTGGATAGTAGCTCCTTGCCAGACTCTACCAATTGCATCCTTGAGTTGAAAATCAATCTTAGGACCATAGAATGCCCCATCACCAGCATTGATTTCATACTCAACTCCAAGATCATTGAGCGCTTGTTTAAGTCCAGCTTCCGCAAATTCCCAAAGCTCAGCATCACCAATTGCCTTCTCTGGTTTAGTTGAAATCTCCACGCTAAAATCAAGTCCTAGAGTGCCATAGATCTTATCAACCAATTGATAAACACCCTTGATTTCTTCAACGTATTGCTCGCGAGTACAAAACAAATGAGCGTCGTCTTGAGTAAATCCTCTCACTCGAGCAAGCCCATGCACAGCACCACTCGCCTCATTACGATAGACCGTACCCATCTCAGCCATACGTACTGGCAATTCCCGGTAGCTATGTTTTTTGTCCTTAAAGATCAAAACATGAAACGGACAATTCATTGGTTTAAGAATATATTCTTGCTCATCAACTTGCAGTGAGTACATATTTTCTTTGTAGAAAGAATTATGCCCTGAGATATCCCAGAGTTCAGTCTTGGCAATATGTGGTGTGACCACGAACTCGTAGCCTGATTTACGGTGTTCCTTCTTCCAAAAATCTTCTAGCTCCTGGCGTACTGTAGCAAGTTTAGAGTGCCAATGAATCAAACCAGCACCAGCTTCTTCATGAATTGAAAACAAATCCATAGTGCGTGCTAGCCTACGGTGATCACGGCGCTCAGCTTCTTCTTTACGCTTAAGGAATTGCTCTAGCTCCTCATCATTCCACCAGACAGTACCGTAAACCCGCTGCATGACATCATTGGCTTCATCGCCGCGCCAGTAAGCACCACTAACATTAGTGAGTTTGATAGTTTTGATGAACTTAGTATTAGGCAAATGTGGTCCTTTGCAAAAATCAGACCAAACTTTATTACCATTGCTATCAAGGAAAAAATATTCAGAAGGCTCATCATTGCGATGTTCTTCAAGTAACTGAGCTTTGTAAATCTCACCAAGATCACGGTACTCAGAGAGGCGTGCATCAACATCATCAATCTGCTCACGCTGGACCAAATGAGCACCAGAGGCAAATTTCTTCATCTCTTTCTCGATATCAACTAGATCTTCATCAGTGATCTTGTGATCATCGATTCTAAAATCGTAGAAAAAACCATTATCAGTAGCTGGACCAACTCCAACTTTGGCATTAGGGAATTTGCGTTGTACTACTGTTGCCAAGATATGTGAACTAGTGTGACGCAAGATTTCATAACTCTTCTTATCGCCTACTGTAATAATTTTGACTTCATCACCATCATTCAATACAGCATTCAAGTCAGTAAGTTCACCATTGACTTCAAGAGCGATAGATTTTTTGGCAAGTGAACTAGAGATAGCTTTAGCTAAATCCAAACCGGTGCTAGCAGTTTCTAGTTCTCTAATAGAACCATCTGGCAGCTTGATTGTTATTGGTTTTTCTGCAATTTTGGAATTCATTGAGGAATATTATAACGTAGAACATGCCTAGAACGTCCAAGAGCAAGGCATGTTCTTAGTCGTACAAATATGGATTTGTCGGTGCAGTAGGCTGAGGAATTCCATAAGGATTAGCTGGCTGAGCCGGTGCTTGATAGCTTGGCTGCGGCACATAAGGTTGCGACTGCAATGGTTGTTGGTAACTAGGTTGATAGCCACCACCAGCATAAGGATCAGCAAAACCACCTGGACTTTGTCTTTGCACCGGGCTTGCAGCTGGTCCTGCGTTGATTGCTTGATCTAAGCGAAACGGTAAGATAGTGCCACTCTGAACAACAAAGTCTCTACCACGGCGCAGAGCCCCAGCCAGGATACCACCACCAGCACCAATTCCAGTGCCAATAGCTGCTGCCTTACCTTTCTGACCGCCACTAATAGAAGCACCAATCAAACCACTTAGTGCACCTGCTGCCGCTCCACCTGCAGTGTGCTTAACAAAATGTGAAGTCCTGCCACCTTCAGCTTTGAGCTGAAAGGCGCTACGTTCAATAGTTGCAGATAGTGGAATACGTTTACCATCAGGAGTGATAATCGAAACCAAACGCATATCCATATAGCCTGGCTGTCCAGCTCTACCAGCTGGTTCCACAGCAACAATTTGCCCTTGAACCTGCGAGCCTGGAGGCGCTAGTAAATTTGAGCCTGCATAAATTGGCCCTGCAAGTGCTGCAGTAAAAGTTTCACCAACTTGAGTAAACTGAGAACTCAAGCTCTGATTGAGTCTGACACTAACCGGAGTACCGGCTGGCACATAGCTTGCATGTGCTTGAAAAATTTGTTGAGCATTAACACTCAAAGTGCTAATTAGGGCTAATAATAAAAATATTTTTCTCATAGTCTCTCCTATATTTAACCAATTCCAAGTAAAGAATTGCTTATGTCATTTAATTCATTGATATTTACGGCTTCTTTGTGTCCTGCTTTGATAATTAAGTAGGCATCTTCAAAGCGAAGAATTTGCATCAAGCCATTGGCAGTCATCATAATGCGTGACTCCAACTGAATCCCCGTCGGACAATCTTGTTCCAGCATCTCAGTGACTAACTTACGTAATTCCAAAATCTCGGTATTGTTTTCAAGCTTGGCTTGAATCACATCACCACTGGTATCAAGCAAGGCGTAACCATCAAGCCCCTTGAGATTAGCGAGAGGCAGCAAGTCAATAGCACTAGATTTAGCTTTAACCATTTTCTTTCTCTAAGAGCTCGATACTTTCAACATCAAGCCAAGGCTCACCCAAAACCATTGCAAAGACTTTTGCTCTAATTGAAACTTCATCATCATGCTTGATATTAATATCTTCTTCCTTAAACATCTTCAATGGTGCCGCCAGCTTCAATTCGACCAGAGGAATCTCTTGCTCATCCGGTCTAGCCAAAACCAAACCGACATAATCCTTGGAAGAACGCATTGCTTTTTTGTAATCAAGCACCAAACTACCAAATGAGTGAAAGCTACCCTTGATATTGATTTTCTTACCAAGGTATTTCTTGGGTTCAGCCACAAGGTCAACCAATTCAGTGTAATCATCAACACACTTATTGCCCCAAGCTTGCACTGGCAAGAGCTGGATAATTA
>JAPPOW010000209.1 GCA_028817775.1 Candidatus Melainabacteria bacterium
TCGACCTACGGTCTCCTCAGGATGACGGAATGTCGTTATATTTTGGAAAACTTTCCTGGCTCACTATACAGCTCGTATCTTTGTTTTCTCGTGTTCTTTGAAGGGTAATTCCTCTATTGTTTTTTCAATTTCGTCAATCATTTCAATGTCATTTTTTCTTGGAACTCTAAAATGTGCAGAGAGTGGAGGATCCTCTACCAACAAAGGACCACATTGTGTGCATAGCTGACGTGCCAGAGTCCTAACTTGATATGGATGCATCCAGAGTTCTCTTGAGGCAAGAACCGAGCTAATGGTAGCAGTGGGATTGCTATAGTAATAATGAAAGACTCTACCTAAATCATTATCAACCTTAGGGTGATCATTGATATACTAACTTCGCAATTGTTCTGGACTAGCTGGTCTGTATCCAGGTGCAAATCCTCTCGGCATATAATTTACCTCTGTTTAAGGCTTTCTAGATATGCCTTGTAGTTACGTTTAGTCTCTTCAATACTATCGCCACCAAACTTCTCTAGCACGGCGCTAGCTAGTACTATTGCCATCATGGCTTCAAGCACTACGCCAGCAGCTGGTACCACACATATATCTGAGCGTTCAAAATGAGACTCAGCATTGGACTTGGTGTCTAAATCAATTGAATCAAGTTTAGAAATTAAAGTAGGGATTGGTTTGACTCCAACTTTGCAGGTGATTGGCATGCCATTAGTCATGCCACCCTCTGTGCCACCGAGGTTGTTAGTATGGCGCTCGTAGGCTAGCGGTGATTTATCATCAGCGCGATAGATTTGATCGTGAACTTTAGAACCTGGTAGTTCAGCAACTTCATCACCAATACCAATCTCAACTGATTTAACTGTATGAGTGCTCATCATTGCTTGAGCGATTAAACCATCAATGCGTCTATCCCACTGAACGTGAGTGCCTAAACCTATTGGTACCCCAAGCGCGAAGACTTCAACTAAACCACCAAGAGTATCACCTTGATTACGGGTTTCATCAATATAGTCCTTGAATTTTTGTTCAAGCTCACCAGAGGGGTTATAGATTCTTAGTTCGGAGGATTCTACTTGGTCTTTGAACTTTGCAAAAGCATCTTTGCATTGGATTGCTTCCCGCCACGCTACGCTAGCGCTCGCAATGACCGATGAATCTACTTCGATCTCACCAATTCTTAGTACATGAGAGAAAATTTCAATCCCAAACTCTGACAAGAATTTCTTGCAAACCGCTCCAGCAGCAACTCTGGACGTAGTTTCGCGAGCTGATGATCTCTCTAAGATATCACGTACATCAGGCGCGTCATACTTGAGGGCACCAGCAAAATCAGCATGTCCTGGTCTCACTTTAGAAATATACTTCTCGTCTAGTTGAGCTTTGACTTCTGGGTCCTTCTGGTCAACTGGAGCAGCTGACATCACATTGAGCCACTTCTGATGATCTTTATTGATTAGTTTGAGTCCGATCGGCGCGCCACCAAATGTTCTACCGTGACGGACACCAGCGGTGAAAATTACCTGGTCTTTCTCGATCTTCATTCTGCCACCACGACCATAGCCGCCCTGACGGCGTCTCAAGTCGGCATTGATGTCCTCAGCCAAAAGTGGCATATTTGCAGGTATACCTTCCAGAATAATATTGAGTTCTGGACCGTGGGATTCTCCTGCGGTTAGAAATCTTAGGGGCATTGTGTAATTTTAGCATTAAGCGTTATGAAGCCCTTGGCTTCTGCGTATGGCACTGTGTGCCTGCTTATGCTCCGGCTGCTGTTGTATTCAATTGTTCTTCTGCAGGGCGAAGCACATAAAGCAGGAGCTTTAGCTCCATATGCAGGGAGCAAAGCGACCGTCTGCCAATTAACTCTTGACCCATCTTAATAGATGCACCCAACCACTATGTAACTTCGATCTATGCTCCAAAGAATCTTCTAAATTAAGTCTTTCTTTGGTACTCAGACGACCACGCTTAAGTTTTTGTTTGAGGTATTGAACACGTTTGGCATCATTGGCTATCTGCCTTTGGATATAGCGAAAGCTAAACTGACGGCGACGAGGTTTCTTGCTTTGTTTAGGTTTTTTCTTACCAGAGCTAGTAGTTTCTTCTTCCTCATCTTCTTCTTCATCCAGGTCTTCGTCATCTTCGTCTAGATCAAGTTCTTCAGATATAGCTTCTTCTTCTGTTTCACTATCATCATCTTCATCATTAGCAGCCAATCTCATTGCCATACTAATTTCATCGTCTTCTTCACCTTCAAGGAAACCAGTAAGGTCTAGGCCTTCTTCTTTCTCTTCAGCACTTTCTTCCTGGCTTTCAGTAGTTTCATCACTAGCTTCTTCTTTATCTTTCTTAGGCTTCTTGCCTTTGGCTTCAGTCTTGGTTTTCTTGGATTTCTTATCGCGTGACTTCTTGTCCTTGCCAGCTTTCTCTTCTTTAGCTTCGCCTTCTTCTGCAGCTTCTTCTTTATCTTTTTTAGTTTTCTTGCCCTTGGTTTCAGTCTTGGTTTTCTTAGCCTTGGAATCAGTCTTGGCTTTCTTAGGCTTCTCAGCCTTGCTTTCTTTTTCCTCAGCAGCTGGAGCTTCTGCTTCATTAGCTGCCTGGGATGCATCAAATAATTCTTTGATTTCTTGGTTCTTCTTACCACTTGCTCTTAGGGCAAGGATCTCGCGGATAGTGGTAACTGACTTTTCTTCAAGGTGGATACGTTTTTGTACCCTGGTAGTTTCGATACCAAAGTCTTTGATTAGTTTTTTAATTAGGGCGTCAGTAACTTTGAGCTTTGCAGCGAGTTCTTTGACACTTACGGTGTTGTCATTGTTTGAAGACATTCTTTCTTATTATACTTTAGTTTGCGACTTGGAGATCCTGACGTCGCTCTGCTCCTCAGGATGGGAAGTTTAGGCTTCAACTTTAGCTTGCTTATTTTTTGCAGCATTAAGCTTACGTCTGCGACCTTTTTTGAGTTGGGCGCTAGTAATTCCAGATTTGAGTTCAGGAAAAGTCTTAAGTGCACGAGTACTCACTTTGATTCTTTGCTTGACACCGTCAATGATTGCAGTGATTGTTTGCAAATTAACTTCAAATCTTCTTTTAGCTGTAGGGTTATAGTGAGATCTAAGGAACGAATATTTCCAACCCTTGCCTGCTGTTTTACCTGTAATTGCGCATTTGCGTGACATAATTTCCTTCCTATACTTTAAATGGCATTAAACCTAGAGATCTTGCTTGTTTGATTGCTTTTTGGACAGCACGTTGCTTCTTAGCATCTAGACCAGTCTGTCTGCGGCCGTGAATTTTGCCAGTACCATCAACAAATTGCTGAAGAAGAGAGACGTTTTTGTAAACGATATCACTCATTTCAGGCATATTTTTTCTTTTTCTAACTTTCCCCTAAAAATTTGGACGTATATTGGCGTTCTT
>JAPPOW010000141.1 GCA_028817775.1 Candidatus Melainabacteria bacterium
TATTTTTTAATGGCTCCCGGGGTGGGATTCGAACCTACGACCGATCGGTTAACAGGTGCTTGGTGGGTTATAAAAGTTATTTATTGGTAATGCTTAGTTAGTTTCTAATAGTCAAATTAGTTTGCATTTATTGCGCGATCCAAAAGGAGCTTCGCAAATGCATCAATATCTAACAGCTGCAGAGGTCGCAAAAGATCTTGGCATCCCCACAAGAACGGTTCAAAATTATTGTAGGACTGGATTCTTACCAGCAAGGATTACTTATTACAAGAATCGCAAGCAATACAGTATCAATTCTGATACCTACTATAAATGGAAGTCTGAGCACTTCTCTGGCCTTAAAAAAGGACAAGCGAATAAATATACCAGCAAGCTCAAAGAACTCTCGTTAGACGGCCTGCAAACGGCCGCTATTGAATGGTTAGACTGGTGCCAGACTGGTAAGTTAACAGGCAAGCCACTTTCACCACGAACAGTAGAGATCTATGATACCTACTTTAGACTCTATCTTAAGACACTGGGTAAGTATCCATCTAAGCCTTTGGTGTCTGTTAATAACTTAAGAGAGGTATTGGGATCGTTTGCTCCAGAACGGTATAGCACCAAGCGGAATATTTACGATGCGATCATGAGCTTGAGTAAGTATTTGATTGAAAAAGAAATGCTTGATACTGAGGTGCGTGACAAGATGAAAAGTCTTAAGCCCCGTAGGTTTGTTCCACCCAAACGTACTTCGCTCACTGAAACTCAATTGGAGCAGATGTACCAAGCTGTAGAAGCTGTTCCATACAATCGTGAATATGACAGGATTATAGCTAGGACTTTGATTACCTTCTTAGTTAACACTGGGCTTAGAGCTGCTGAATGTTGCCGGCTGAAATTAGATGAGGTCGATCTTGAAGCAAGAAGAGTTCACGTCAACCTTGGTAAGGGTAATAAAAATCGTATCGTAGGTATCAATGATGATACGTTTGATGTATTAGTTGAGTATTTAAAAATGAGACTTAAGTTTTCTGGTGATAGTTTTTTTATTAACCGCTTAGGAAGACCTTTAACAGTAGATAGAATTGAGAGAAAAGTTACTACCGTAGCTAAACGTGCTGGACTCAAAGGAATTTCGCCTCATAGTTTACGTAGATCATTTGTCACAATCAATGCAGGTAAGGGGAAGCCTCTAAATCATTTACGCATAGCTTGTGGACACAGTGATATTAGTACTACACAAGGCTATTGTATGACTAGTGTTGATGAGGTGGTTGAGGCTATGAAGGGTTGGTAGATACCGTTAAGCTATTTTGCCGCCGCCAGTGTCGGGAATTAACTTTATTATATTTCCTTAACAATACGTGTTCTGTTCTTGACAATTGCCTCATGTTTTTTTTATTATTCATATCTGTGGGGATACTTAAGTAATTAATCGACATAAGGAGAATAAAAATGATAACTAATGTAAAACCAGGTCTTGGTAGTACAGACCAAGACTTGTCTAGACTGAGTGATAGAGTAGCAGAGGAGAGAATAGCAGATAATTCAGAAGCTATTAGAGAGTTGAGTCTTCCGCTTGAAGAGGCTCCAAAGTTTGACTACCGATCTCATTCTAAAGAAGAGGCTGTTAAGCATATTCTTAATGACATTGTTGTTCACGCAGGCTTAGCAGCAGTGGGGATACCAGCTCTTAAAGCATTATATGCAACCATAACACATCATCGTATTGAGAAGAAGGATCTTTTGAATGCAGCAAAGAGTTCTGCAGCAAAGAGTGTCGCTGCTGACATAATTCATGATGCATGGGATACAATACATAAGAATGGAAAGGGTTAAATTTATTCCGTGATACAAGACTGTTTCTGGGACATACTCAAGTGGACATGGTTATTCAAAGACTTTGATGATTTTCGCATCAAGGCAGAGGCAAAAAAAGAAGCCAAGTTAGATAGCTTTATCGAAGACCAAAAGAATCCTGAAAGGAGAGATGTGGACAAGTGGTTACATCTCTCCAAGGACGATGCCACTTATGCCATTGCTAAAGTTTTGGATTTGACTCTTGATGGTTCGATTGATTTTGGTTTTACGTTTATTTCTGATTTGATGAAAAAGCATCAAATCAAACTAAAATCTGTTTGGAAAGTTTTGGATAGGATCCGCTCACCAGTCTTACTTGATTTTTCCAAAGACAAAAACAATGCAACTACTTAATAGATCTCTAGATCTTTTCAGACAAAATGGAGTTAGTACTAGAAGCTCTTCAAGGTTGGAGCGTGCCGTACCTAGGATTGCTAATTTTGCAGCAGGTTCTAGAACTGGTAGAGAACAGCTTGAAAGAATTGCTCAAGGACTTGCCGGCGAAGGTTTTGGTTATGGAGATCACCAGAGTTTTTTTGTAGGGCTTAATGAAGATGAGCTTAACTGTCAAGGCAATGCTTTTGTTTATTCACTTGTATCAGATCACATAAATAGACCTGAAGTGAACAAAGCGAGATTAAGTTTTGCGAGATTTGCTAATCCATTGAATCAAGCTTCTCATGTTGCACTTGGTCTTGATGCCGAAGATCAAATTTGGGAAACAACCAAACCTGGTATGGTTTATCCCGCTGAGTTGTATGGCTTTGGTTACCCACAACAAAGAAGATTTTCTTGGACTGAAGCCGGAAGCATTCCTGAAGCTATTATTGTGGGACATTTCAGCTCTCAAGCTCAACATCAGGAGCTTTTTGATTTCATAGATAGATTAGCTATTTACAATGGTAAGTATCCATCCATAGGTTTCTACCTGCGGCATAAGCTTAATGCACTGGAAGAACTCTATAAGCAGAATCTAACTAGTGAAGCTGAATATGTAGATGCTGCTCAGCAGCTTGTCTCACTCCTTCTAGTCCATGAGCCTCGAGATTTAGATTTGTTAGTCCAAAAAGCTAAATTGAAATTTCTTAGTAAGGAAGCTCCTAATGATGTGATTGATCTGCTCCAGTCTTTCGATGATGATCAACTTGAATCTGCCACGGGGGGACAGAAACAACAGATATTTTTTCTACTTGGACATGCAAACTTGATGAGATTCTTGCAACACCAGAGACCAATTGATAGAGAGACCGCACTGCAATATTTTGAAAAAGTTATTGATTGTGAGCTTGAATCTGAGCTATCAAAACTTGCTATAAAAAATATTGAGTCTTTGCAAGGTTAAGAGGGTTGTTTGGATTTAGGGTAGGCAGCTCAAATTTTTTGTAGTCATAGTGATATTAGTACTACTCAAGGTTATTGTATGACTAGCGTTGATGAAGTGGTTGATGCTACGAAGTGGTGGTAGCTATTTGCTCTACTTTGGTTCCAATGTTTAGGGTCGTATCCGCACAACGCACGTTTTGGTTAAGAAAAATTGCCGACG
>JAPPOW010000072.1 GCA_028817775.1 Candidatus Melainabacteria bacterium
CTTGAGAGCATCAGCTTCTACCATTTTGAGTTTGGGTGGGGTGCCACGGTATTTTTTTTCTAGGCTTTCATACCCTACCTTGAGCATCTCTGCGCAAGAATCTACTGCTACCACTTCTTTGACCTTATCTTCTTGGATCCAGAGATCAGCGATATCACCAGTGCCAGTACAAAGATCTAAGACTCTGGCTTGATCATTTTTGATTACTTTGTTTGCAGTTGCTACAGTTTGTTTTTTCCATTGGCGGTGCATGGAAAAGGTCATCAAATCATTGAGGAAGTTGTACTTCCCGGCAATGCGACTAAAAAGCTTGTGAATAAATTCATCCTTACTCATATGCTTTTTAATTATACGCTATGCTGCACTAAGTTCTTCTTCTTCAGTCTCAGCTTCAGCATCTTCGTCTTCAGCTTCTGAATCATCTTCCTTCTCTCGTGTATCTTTGAACAGGAATTTAGGATCAATAACCTTACCTCTAATAAGTAGCGCTTTTTCAAAATATTGCACTATTTCTGCCCAGAATTCTAGGAAGGAATAGCCTTTGGTAGGCTCCACTAGTTGTTCTGGATTAAAGTTCTTATCAAGTTTGTCTGCTGTAATCTTACCAACTATTTCTGTTACTATCTCTAGTTTATCTTCTTCACTAGGGATGTCTAGGTTGACAGTTAATTCATAGTTACCTTTGGCTCCACTGTTCATAATTTGCTTAAGCTTGCTGTGTTTTTGAACTTCAGGTCCAGGCATTGATAATGAACCAAAGAAAGTCACACTGGGTAGGATTGCAAGTTCACGTAAAGTTTTGAGGAAGTTTTTGAGTCCAAGCTTACCTTCATCATCTAAATTAGTTTCTAATATCTGTAAAACATTGTCTGTGTATACGATTGCAGGCTTAGCATTATTGATCGTACTAATAAGCTTATTGAGCTCTGCTGAGTTGTAAATCAGTCTGGCAAGATCAATATAGATAAAGTTTCGATTTTCATTTGCGGAAAGTGCTCTCAAAAGATAGATTTTTTCCTTAGCGCTACTACCTGTAAGTAATTTAACTGTATGTGATGCTCTGCGCTCTGATTTATTAGTGCCCATAAAGTCTTTTTCAGTAATATTGCGCAAACGTTTGTATTGATCTGCCAGAGCGCTACCAATAGTTCTGGTTCGTTTAGATCTTTCTATCACAATTGTATCTGGAGCGAATTCCATATCTTCTGCCTTGATTTTAGATCTAAATATGGTCATCTCTTCATCACTGACGTAGTTTCTTGCTTGTAGTGCATTGCGTAGTGGGTCTTTAGCTGGCTCATGCAGGTCTAGGATGTCCATGAGTTGCTCATAAGAAAAACCCTCTGTCCTGTCTGAAAGTAAACCAGCCAGAAGTTCAATGATCTGGCTTCCAATCTTGTCGCTATAGCATGATTCGAGTATAAGCTTCCAAGTTTCCGTGTGATCTTTCATGAAGTCTCTAAATACATAGAATAGGTTCTGTAAGACTTCAATAGTTTCTTCATTGAGTTCTGGAATATCCTCTTGCATGAAATAATTTAATAACTGAGGATAGACATAAGCCATGGTTGCTTTATCCTTGCGTTCGTAGAGAATCTTGACCATTTCTTTTCGCAGAGAGCTACTATATGCTCCATTGCAAAGCAAGGCTGTGATTGTATCTCGACTTTGTTTCGGGATCTCATCCATGTGCTTGTAAGCACGCACCACTTTAACTCTGAAATTATCATATTTAATTTCACTGGTATCCATTCGTTGACCAAAGTAATCTAATTCTTCTTTGAGAACTTTAGCTCCTTTGTCGAGATCTACTTTGGTCATTGAAACTAAGAGTTGACCATAAAATAGCTCTATTGTTTTGAGAGCACCAAGATGTCCTCTGATATTGTCGAGAAATGCTTTTAGAACATCAAATCGGTCATCACGCTTGAATGCTGCAACTGCAACAATTGCATCTTTTGTACAAAGTCCTAATTTTGGTGGTGGACTTTCTAAATAAAGTTGTAGTTTTTCAAAAGCACGATTTTTGGTTTCTTCGTCTTGTGCTAGGACCCACTTGAGCCAATGTTCAGTACTCTGATGTTTGTACTTATAGAAGATATCGTAGAGTGGTTGGTTTCCATCGCCGCCGCCTCTGCCACTAAGACCACCAAGCTGTCCATCAAGCATACGCTGAATAACTGGCGCATACTGATAGATAAGCCAAACAATGACTGCAATTGCAATAATTCCGATAAGGGTTGTCGTAAGACTCATTCCTATGTAATCCCCCTCATATTTAAATGAGGTTTAGTTCCTACCTAATACTAATCATACCCTTGGACTAGGGGGTAATTAACCAGATTACAAAATATATCTCTTAAGCTGCTCTTAACCCAAAAGCTAGACTGCTTGTTTTAATTGGATTTGGCTAGCTTTTACTGGCTTAGTATCAGGATTCGCTAACTTGCTTTCAGCTTTTTGACCTTTGAGTATATCGATGATTTGAACCCAAGGTATATTGCCGTCACCATGCTTCACTGTAAAATGTCCAGCTTCTGGTACTGCCAAATACTCTACTGGTAAGAAATGAGATTGCAATTCTTTTGGTACAGAGTTTTGGACATAAGTTTCAATGGTATTTTTAAGTTCTCTTGCATGTTCTTCTGAGACATGATTATCGTTGTTCCCATGAACTACTATTAGACGGAATTTTTCATGAGCTTGTGGTGGATTTTTTTGGTAGCTTGTAACCATCTTATCAATTACTTTACAGAGGTTTTGGCTGGTATCAAATTTATCCTGAAATAAGTGTTGGATGTAAGAACGTAACATTGAGTTGAAGGGTTTAATACCAAGCAAAGGTGCAACTGCTTTAAAACTATTCCAGCTTGATACTGCAACAAAATTGCAAGACCTGATCTCATGTTCATCGCTTAAATCAGCTAAGGCTCTTGAGGCAATGGCAGCCCCCAAGGAGTGTCCGAGCACACTTGCTCTTTTGGATTTTACAAGGCTAGCTTTGAGCCTTGACTTTGCATCTTCAATCATAGTTTGGTGATTTGCTTTTCTTTCGCTAAAATTTTCTCCAAAGCCTCTATAATTGCCGATTACTGTCTCTATCCCAGCTTGGGCAAACTTAATTGCACCATCAAGTTTGTAATAAGCAGAAGTTCGAATACCACTAAAGATGTGAAAGACATCATCCATTGATTTTTTTTCTGGGCTAATCTTTATCTGCGTTAAGCCTGAATTTTTAGTTTCATTTGCACTGAGACCCCTAGTTAGAAGGTTGCGAGCAGTATCGAGTTGAAGTGGCTGTTTGGTGTAACGGTTGGATTTATCAGTTTCAAAACCTAGTAAGAAACCATTCTCTAGTATGCTTAATAAATCGCTTACTTTGTGTAATGCCTTCTTTACTGGTTCAGTGATTGTTTTTGGTGCAGGTAAGCCTTTGCTTACACGCGCGACAATAGATCTCAAGCCATCAATAGCCCACTGGTAGTAGCTTTGAGGTCCCGAGCGCACTGGTAGAGTTACTGATGCAATATCACTCATCTGTCCCGCTTTTATCTTTGGATTGTCCGAATTAGTTTAGATTTTATCAGATTTTCTAAGACCCGGCCTTGTAAAATGAAAGAAATTTCATTAAAGTTTGTGCAAGAAATGCCGATATAGAGCTATTGAGGGTGAAAATTAGTATTATCTAATATTCGGGCGTTATTTTGTGCTCCGATTGGTGTATATATAGACCATCGGGGGGAAACGATTTTGCTATCGGGAATAGGTTTCAGGGCGTATGGCTCCAGTTGGGGACGCGCCTATAACCAAAACAATAGGACTTTGGGGCAGGCTGTTGAGCGATTGGCGACCGGTTTGTCGGTTAATAGGGCGGCTGATAATGTTGCTGCAGTTTCACGGATTGATGCATTGAATTCATCGATTCGGGGTTATGAGGTTGCCGAAAGAAATTTGGGTGACGGTATCAGCATGGTGCGAACTAGAGAAGCTGGTTTGTCGAGTATTCAAACGGAATTACAAGAGATTAGAGCGTTGGCGGTGGATGCTAATGATGAGACTTTGGGTACTAATGAGAAACAAGCGATCCAAAATGAAATTGATTCGCGATTGGACAATATAGATAGTATTTCCGGTGGCGCAAGTTTTAATGGTATAAACTTGCTGGATGGTAGCTCTGGTTCAATTAGCATTCAGACGGGTACCGATTCGGGCGATACTTCTTCGGTGGATATGAGTGGTAATTTTGATACCGCTTCAACTACCGCAAGTGGCAATATTAACGAAGGTAATACCGGAGGTAGTTCTGGAGAAGCATTGAATAATATTGATGTAGTCTCAGGAGACTTGGATGACATTCTTGCTGGTATCGATAATGCCATCGATAATGTCTCAGCAGAACAAAGCACCATGGGTGCCAAAGAAAATGCTTTTAATTCAAAATTGGAAGCTTTGAGTGTTAAGCGGGAAGCTGCACTCTCAACGCGATCGCGATTGCAGGACGCTGATTTTGCACGTGAAGCTAGTCAAGCTGTCAGAAGTTATATTCTAAGGTCAAGTACCGTGACCTTAGCTCAACAGAGGGAGGCCAACGCGTCTCTGGCTCTAACACTTTTACCGCTAGTAAGATGATGGGCGTCTTACTGGCGGTAATTCCTAGATCCTACCGATGACATCCAGGCGGCTCGCAAGAGCCGCTTAGCCCTTTTGAGAACTAGCCAGTGAACTCAAGAACGTCGTTATGCGATCCCTCATTTGCCAAAGCAAACTTCGGGCACGTCCTTCGGACTTCGCAAGCCTAGTTCTTGAGCCCTCTGACTAGCTCTCACCTGCTTAATAGGCTATCCAGCAATTTTTCTTTTGTCCTGTGTTCTAATATAAAATTTTCAAAACCAGCAGCCTTCCTCTGCCTGGTAATTTCAAACATTGTAATTGCTGCAGTAACAGAAAGATTGAGTGATTGAATCATTCCTGACATTGGGATTGTAAGTAAGTGATCAGCAAGTTCTTGTGCTTGCTCAGTCAGACCAGCATGCTCATTACCAAAACAAATTGCAAGTTTCTCATTAGGCTTGGCAAAATTAACTTCATAGATAGATTGAGCTTGCTCATCTATGACAGTTGCATAACTGCTATAGCCAAGTTCTTTGAGTTCAGCAAAACATTCTGCTCTTGATTCGAAGATTTTATAATCCACCCATTTGTTCGCTGAGCTTGAAGCAAGCTTGCCCATCTTGACTGGGTTGAATTGTTTCTCGTTCTCAAAGATCATATAGATAGTTTGGAAGCCAAAACAATCACAGGAACGAATTACAGCTTGAGCATTGTGCGGATCATGAATATCTTCCAGCACAATGATGCCCTTTTGCCTGCCGGCAACTACATTAGAGATTTTGGTTAATCGTTCTGGGGTGACCATGTTTGAGTGTCGATGACTTGGTAACGGTGATTGCTGTAGACTGCAGGCAAAGATCTTAGTGGACTAAGTTCATTGAATTCAGAATCCTTAGTATCAATTACCAAGTAATCAATATTATATTCTTGCACAAAGTCTTGAATATAATTTAAATCTTCAGTCTTGAATAATTGCTCTAGGTCTTGGACTCGCTTAGTGATTTCCTGGTAATAAGCTTGATGAAATGGGATATTGGTCTCGCTATTGGCAATGACTGAGCGGTAAGCAAAAGCCACTATATTACTGGCTAAGTCCATAGGGGCTGCGATCATTGCTTCTTTGGGAGTGCTTGCTAAGTAAGTAAATAATTTACGTTGTGGTTTGCTAACGTGAATTAGATCTTCACGCCAGAGTTTGCTAATGCCAAAACTCAGTAGGATTACAACAAGCCATACAAGCCATGGGCGCCTGCTGCTATCCTGCTCAAGTTTGAATAGCAAAGCCCCTACTATATATACTGGTACAAGCGGTAAAGTATAAGCAATATAACGATGCGGTAAATAAAGATAGAACAGAGTGAGATAGGCAAGTATAAACAAGCCTATTGAAGCAAAGCTGCTTGAATATAAGTAAGCAGGCATATTAACCAGTGGGCTTGAGTTTGCTGCCAATTTTTTGTAAGCGACGAAACTAATGACTAGTGCCGCAAGTACGACTAGAAAAATATAGGCTTGGTCCCAAAATTTTATTAGCATATCGTTAATTAAGCTCCAATCAAAGCCAGTTTGAGTGAAGCTATAAGGTGTGATGAAGACTGCAGCTCTGCCATCTATGTAAAATTCAGGCATAGCTTTAGCTTGTTCAAGAGTGGTCAGTGGACCGAAGCTCGGCACTTTAAAGTAGAGATACCTAGTACATAGAATCACGGCTGATATCGCTGTCGCTCCCGCAAAAATCTTTGGCGAAAGTTTGCTTCTAAAACTTTCAATCAATAGCGTTACTAGAGAGAGGAAGGAAGCGGTCGGATAAATCAATGCTTGTAAAACAAAGCAAAAAACTAGCCAGCCCCAAGCGCGCTTGGCAAGCATCCAGAAAAATAGAAAGAAGAGTAAATAGAAAAACGCTCTAGGCAAGCCACCTGCAGTATATTTCATTGTCCATATATAAAGATTGAATACAAGTGAAATCCAAAATGCATAATTTGGACCGGCATGGATTTCACAAGCTTTGTAGAGGAAATAAGTGGTAGCTAGAATGATTACAAAGGGCAAATATTGAGTCAGGATTTTGGGGTCAGCGAAGAAGCTCCAAAACTTATATAAAGAAGCAAGCATTGGCGAGACCATACTTGATTGGTTAAAGTATGAGGCGATATAGTCATTGGCAAAGAAGCCTGGATCAACAAACTTTGCCATCCAATAAATTTGATTGCGAACATCATCATTAATGGCGTAGCTATCAGTGAATACTCTAGCTTCAACCCAGAGGGCAATCCCCAAGCTAATCATCAAAGAGTAAATTAATCTGGGCTTGCCCATCCAATAGAAACTCTAGCAAATCTTTGTAAAAAAGACTTTAGTTTAAGACTTCCCTTGCCGATATGGGAAGCTGATGGCTAGTAGCAGGCTTAAAAATCTCAAGAGAAATTTGGTGGTCTCAACTAGTCCTGAGATACCTCATTTTCGTATTTTTATGTATTTGGATCAGCTGTGTGAGAGATTTCCTTCTCACGCATTATGATTGAGGGCAGGCAAACAGACACAGCTCTCATTGCAATTGCTCGAAACATTGAAATCAATCTCAAACAAATGATTGAAGATGAGCCTGTGCCTGATGCTCTTGAGCCAGAAGACTACTAGGTGATGTCGTTATTTGCAGCATTTGCAGTCACTACATTTGCAACAACAATGACAATCACAATCAGCTGCATTAGCCAAGCCTAGACTGCCTGTAAGTAGAGCAATTCCTACGATTGCTGGAACTATGAATTTTTTCATGATTTTCCTCCTTTGATGCTATTATTCACTCTAAACCCGGGTTGAGAGTCAACACTTTTGAGAGAAAAATTTTTAAAATGACTGAAAATCAACCAAATTATTTGCAAATTGGTGAGCTTTCCAAACAAACAGGGATTGCAGTTAGTGCTCTGCGTTACTACCAAAAAGTAGGTTTGCTTGAGCCTTGCCATGTTTCATTGCAGACCAAATACCGTTATTACCAAGTGAGTGATGTGGCACTAGCCAAGTTTATAAAAAAATCTCAGCGCTTAGGTTTCAGTCTCGAGGAGATAAAACAAATTCTAGATGAGAGGAATGCTGGACGTTCTCCTTGTCCTAAGGTTAGGGTTCTGGCAAAATCCAAGATAGGTGAGCTGGATCAGCAGATAGCTGATCTGCAAAAACTAGAACAAGAGCTCAATGATTATATTCTTCAAGCAGGCAAGGAGCTTGAATCTAAGTCAGATGACCAACGGATTTGTGCCTTGATAGACAAAGCTGATGTTTAGCAGATTTGTCACGAAAGTTTCAAGAGCAAGACTTGCGAGAAGCCCCAAAGGGGCTGTCCCGAAGTTTATTAGTCATAAATGAGGGCGAGCGTAACGCAGCTATTGGAGCTTTCGTGATAAATCTAGTGTATGCTAGGGCTATGAAATCATTTACTAAGCATCTTTGGTTTAACACTAAAAAAAGAAGAGACTATATCCATATTACTGACCAGATTAATGATCTGGTCTGCCAGAGTGAGATTCAAGAAGGATTTTGTTTGGTCTCTGCTATGCATATTACAGCTTCAGTCTATGTCAATGATAATGAATCAGGTTTGTTAGAGGATATTGACGAATGGCTGGAAGGACTAGCGCCGGTGAACCCGGATTATAAACATCATCAAACTGGTGAGGACAATGGTGATGCTCACCTCAAGCGGATGATTCTTGGTCATCAGGTAATGCTGCCTATTACTGAAGGTGAGCTTGATCTTGGTCCTTGGGAAGCAGTCTTCTACGCCGAGTTTGATGGACGCCGCAAGAAACGAGTGGTGGTTAAGATTATTGGTGAGTGATTCTAGGCTACCGTTACCATTGGAGCTTTGAGAGGTAAGGTATCATGGAGTTTGATATCTCGTTTCTTACCAGGTTTAGGACTTGGTTTGTCGCTAGAGCCATCGTCATCGTCTCCACCATCACCAGGCTTAGGCTTAAACTCAAGTTCAATATTTGATAGCCAGGTACTATTAACAGAACTTAGCTTATAGTAATCATCACCAATTTTGATATAGTAGCCAATATTTCTTTTGCCGTAATCAGGGTGATCGATGATTGACGCATCCAACTCGCCGGCCAAACCTTGTTGTCCTAGCAAATCTAACAATCTTTTGACTATTGGGTCTTGGGTTTGATCGTACCACAACTCCATATTGTCCCGTAGACTCCAAAAAACCAACTCACAATCCTTGCCATCTAGCCACTGATATGCTTTGGAACTTCTTGATCTGAACTTGCAATGCAAATCATGAGTCTCTGCTAATTCTTGATACTTATCATGGATTAAAGTTGCAATATTGGTTTGTTTAGTCATAGGTAGAGCTAATTTGAGTTCTTGATTTTCATTGAGGTAAGCCTTGGCTGCTCTACCACACTCACTAATACAGCGATCGACACAATCCTTGAATTCATGTCTCTGTACTCCAGCCAGAGCTGCCAGACAGCCTAAGAAAATTAAGGTGCTGTTGCGACCCTCTTCATGCAATTTGGACATTGTGCCAACTTGTTTACAGAGCTCTTCTTGGCTGTGAGGACTGACGTTCTTGCATGATCTGATGAAGTTCTGCAAAGCAATGGTTTCATCACTAAGAGGTAGAATTTCTGAAACAGTACAACCCTGCCCAATTGAAATTAAACTAGCAGCAAAATATCTTTCGAGAAATCTCCACTGGTTGACTCTACTATTGGATAAATTAACATCTGTCTGAGACTTAGCACTTACGGCTTTGCCCAATCTTTCAATTTCGGCAAGCATTAATTGCATATCTTCTAGTCTGTCATTTTGTCCTTCCAAAAAAGCATATTCAAGACCGCTGACACCTAGGGTTTGTAACAAAATCGGTACAAGTTGTTGGGCTTCTTTGAAGTTACCTGAGCTTGAAAGCTGTTTGAGTGTGGCTTCATCAATTGTTTTGGCTCCGCTCTTTTGTGCTCCTCTAAGGTAAGTTTGAGTGGCAATATCACTAGCGCTGTGTAGATATGACTTCATTCCTGGGAAAGTTGAAAGCCCAGCTATGGTCAAAGACTGGAGAAGACTTCGCCGGTTTTGCATTGATTTGAAATCAGTATCCATGGCGTTTATCTTATCATAGTGTTCTCTTGAAATCAGACGAGGGTAATACGTATTTGCTACTATTGTGGTTAAGGTAATTACGTGAGGGTCCAATTACTTAATCCAGAATTATTAGCAGCTTATCCGGGCAAAGTTGCTGAGATATTGGGCCGTCACGCTGAGAAATGCGATATTGCAGCAATTATCGATTTGCTCCATGGCTCTACCAAAGAGAAACAATTTACCGATGCATTGAGACCACTGCTTGCCAAGGCTGGTTTGAAGGGAGGGAATTTCAACCGACTGAAAAATCAACTCTGGGCGATTGCTCCTAACAACAAAAAATTTCAGAGGAAATTAGAACAAGATCCTGGTGTGCTACTTGCGAGCCCAAGAATTAGTTTCCCGGGTACTGACTTTAGCTTAAGTACTGTAACTGGTAGAAGACCACAGGAGACTTTGAATCATTTTCGTAATTTAAGAGCTCTCAATGATTTTGACAAAACTTTAATCCCCAAAGCGCTGGCAGATTCTGATGAAGAGCGCAGGAAAGTCTATGAGAACTTTAGTCAAATGATGGCTGCTGCAATCCGAGACCCTGAGCTTATTAATCCCCACTCTGAAAAATTTGAAATTGTTGCTTGGTATAGTTTTGTTTACCTTGAAGCTGCTACAAAGTTGACGGAAGCAGGGAAGGTCGAGAATGGTGTGCAATTAGTAAAACTGGGTGCTGTGAAGGACTACTTCAAAACTCTATCAGAGAGCTTGGATGAGGATTGGGATAAGGCTTTGCAATACCTTGAGTCCTTGCCTCAAACTGATAATGACTATATTAAATTAGAACAAATTCAGAATGCTCTTGGGCTTGAACAAAATTTAGCATTGAAAGCTCGTGGTCTATTTATTGCTCCAGGGACAGATGGTCTACCTTATGAAGGCAAAATTGTTTGGGATCTTGCTCGAGAAGTGATGAGCAAAAGTGGTTTGAGAATACCAGTTGACTATGTTTATGCGCTTAACTCTGGTGAGCTTGGTGCTGGCTATTGTGATCATAGTCGGGTTCTTTTGTCGATTGATGCTTTGATTCAAGTAGATTCGGTAGTGAAGATGTCTCAAGTTTGGTTTGATGATTTTACAAAGAATGAAGCTACAAAACCTAAGTTTGTGCAAGTGCCAAAGCTCTTGTTTAATTGGTTGTCTGCGATGTCAATTGGGGCGACAAGTGAGCTTGGTAGAGCAGAGATTCAACAGTTGTTTGAAGAACATGTTTTGGCAGAGGAGTTAGCTCATGCTGAAACTTCTGCCTATGCTGAAGTCAAAATGAGGAGAGAGGGGTATGATATGTATGGAGCTGCAGAGGATCGGGATTTGCCATATTTAGCCTACAGTATCATGAGACCTGGGTCTGAGGTCTTTAAGACTTTTGATGAACAATTAAAAGATCAAAATGTTCAAACTAGAAAAGAAGCTGCCAAAGCGGCATGGGAAGTTGAGGCGAATCTGAAATCAATTGCCGAGGGTCCACTGCCTTTGTTGAATTTGCAAGAATATCTTGGCGGGGTGGCATTCTCTATGGGTATGGATTCTACTGATAGAGAGGCATATGATGCAGCCAAAATTATCAACACTAAATTATTAACCGAGGAATTAATACCTGGTGGTAAAGAATTAACCGCTGAGCTTGATTGGTCTGAGCTAATGGCAAGGCGTAAACTTGACAGTAACGGTAAATTGACTGCTATCAGAACTGCTTGGGCTAAGTTTTTTGATGATAATTTTGCCACGGTCAAGGATGCTACTGATTCTGCTAAGCTTCAGCAAATTAGGAATGCCGCTCAAAGAGTACTAGATAGAGAGTTTTATACAGATGCCGAAAGAGAAACTATGGTGCCAGGCTGGAAAGAAGAGCATAATAGCCAATGAGGGCTCGCTTAACGCAGTTATCGTGCTTTGTGAACAGTACCTAATAATTGTTATCAAATTCTTTTAGGATATTAACTTATATCTCAGAGGGATTCAATTTTAAATTAAAAAAGTGAGGAGAGAGAAATGTCTGGAACAAATTCAGCTACAGCAGGTAGCGGCATAAAAACAGGTCATATTATAAGGACCATTAGACAACAAGCAAGAGATAAAGCTGCAGCGGGCTCGGGTAAGAGTGCTAGCACTGGTTCTAGTGCAAGAGCAATGACTGTGGCACAACTTAGTGCTCAAGCCAATCGAAGGCATGTAGTTTTGCAAAGCAGGATGGAGGGAGTAGATACACAGAAGTTTTCATACCCAGAATCAATGAAGCGACTTAGCGATTTGCAGGAGACGGCAGGGATTGAAAACATTGTTTTGACTGGGCTTGCGACTGCTTACTATAGTGCTAATCCGCTAAACCAGATTCCAACTGATAGTAAAGAAGCGACTATCGTGGGAGAACTACGTGATCAAGCCAAAGCTGAATTTAATCATCCAAGTTCTGTTAAGAATGATTCGCTCGGTAAACTGGCTGGTAATTTGAGGATGTTGGGACATGCAGTCTCAAGTACTAAAGTAAGTAAAGAGGTTGATGAACTCTTGCTAGAGATTGGCAAACTTAGAGGATCTGTTTTTAGTGAGGACAATATGAAAGCTAATGTCAGTTGGGAGAACAATGGTACCAGTGCTGAGAATATTGGACCAGCAGTTCTCTCAGATATTGATAGGCACACAGCAACTCAGTTCCACGTCAACCATATCAAGCCGACAGCCAATGCTTATAGCTGCGCTGAAATGGATGCACAAAAAGCAGAAGCTCTCAAAGATGGTTTGAAAAATGTTTTGCAGAGATCTTGGGTCTTGTCACACCAGGTTAAAGTTATGGGACAAACTCAGACCAATATGCAAGCAGCTAGTAAGAAAGCAGCTTTGCTTCAAAAAACTGTTGAACAAATATTAAGGCGATCTGATGCCTTGCTTAAACAAGAGTGCAGCTTGCTTAAGCAGGCAAAGGCTAATTGATCCAAGTTTAGCTTAATGCTATTATGGGTGGGGACTTTTGTTGAATGCTGGATCTCCACACAATATCGCAAAGAATTAATTCTGGCTGTAGTATTGCTGCTAACAAGCAAAGTAGTCAGATTAGCTCGGCTGAGTGTCACAGCCTTAGTCGTGAGAAATTAGCTGCGCTTCATGATCCTCAAGCTGAAGTGATTGAGAAAGTTGATAAATTATTGCCAGAAATAAAAAAGTTTAGACCTATTGTTGGTTTGTTAGTTCCAAGATTGAGTCCTGACCTGCTGGAATCAGCTAGCTGGAAAAAGATTGCAGCTGAAGTAAAAGCAGACCCTAGAGTTCTAAGACTTAGAGCTTCTAACGGAGAGACTTTGATTAACAAGGCAATTAAGCAAGGAGATTATAATCTAGCTGAAGAATTATTGGAGCATGGGGCAGCTTTGGACTTGCCTAATAGTCGTGGAGAAATGCCACTGGAACTTGCGATTCTACAAGGGTATACCGGTCTTGCTGAGTTGATGGTTAGTAATGATGCTCCACTTGATGTGCAAGGCAAAACTGGTAAGCTTCCTCTTTTGTTAGCTTGTGAACGAAAACATACCTGCCTTGCTGAAACGATGGTGGCAAAGGGTTCACCGTTTACGGTTCCTAAAACTAGTTTGATGCAAGATCTTTCTAATGCAGTAACTAAGGCTGATGACAAAGCTGGTTGGTTGATTAGACTGGCAGGGTTCCTGACGGTGCCATTTGTTGATATTGATGACTTGATGGAAACTCTTACTGGTAAATGGATACCACTGGAGTTAGCTTTGACAAGTGGTGTTCTGCATGAAAATATAGAACGCCTTTGGGAAGGAGGAACTCTTGATGTTTCTGAGCTTGAGAGTGAATTAGAAGCACAGGGTTCTACTATACCTGAGACTAAAACTGCTGCTTCAGAACCAACTTCATTAGAAAAAGTATTTCAAGCAGGAGATATAGAGAAAATTACTGGAGTATTGAACCGGGGGGCAAATGCAGATGAGAGATTTAGTGATGGTAAAACTCCACTTGAAGCAGCAATGAATTCTGGCGACCTTGACATTATTGAACTTGTGTTAAATCAAGGTGCAAATGCAAATGGGAGATTTAGTACGGGGAAAACTCCACTTGGGGCTGCTGAAGACTACGGTGATGAAGATCTCACTCTATTGTTGCTAGACCATGGTGCTAATTGAGAATTTTAATTCTTACGAGCAAATTTTTTACTTGCAAAACTAATAATAATGATCAAGAGTCCTGCCAGAGAGATCTTGAATAGTAAGTCTTGAGCGCCGCCTGCTGCATCTCTACCAACTGAGCCGATATAGCTGTAAACAATGGTACCGGGAATGAGGCAGATGCAGCTAGTCACCGCAAAAGTCACTAGTGGAATATTAGTCAAACCAAAGGCATAATTCAAAATACTATAAGGAAACATTGGTACCAAACGGGTGAAGGCGATATACTTCCAGCCGTCTTGTTCAATCCCCTTCTTTATATCCTGCAGCATTTTGCCAGAGCTCTTCTCGGTCCAGTCATGTGCTAAGTAGCGCCCGGTGAGGAAAGCCAGTGAAGCACCAATTGTTGCTCCAATAATTGAGTAAATGAAACCCCAAGTAGTACCGAAAATAAAGCCACCAATAATTGTCACTGCGGTTCCTGGAATGAAGAGTACTGGGGCGATTGCATAGATTGCAATATAAACTAGTGCTGCTAGTGGACCCAGATTGTCTAGGATACTATCTATATTTTCTTGGCTGAAATATGATTTGTTCAAATAGACTGCTAGGGCTAGTAGCAAGATGAGAAGAAATAGAATTGCTTTGTTGAGTTTCATCTTAGAATGCTATACCCCAATTGGAGCAAGGAACTTTAGTGCTTTGTCTCTAAACAGAGTTAGATCAGCATGATCTTGGCGCAATCTCTCTATAGTTCGCTCAAGTTCACCCTTGTCAAAGATTCTGGAGGCAACAAACTGCCTAAGCTCTTCAATTAGAT
>JAPPOW010000103.1 GCA_028817775.1 Candidatus Melainabacteria bacterium
AGTTGTAGTGACCTCAACTTAAGTTTACCAACAAGGATTCTGCTGAGATACAGGTTCTAGGTTTAGTTCCTAAAAATCTAATTTATCATTTCCATAGGGCTAATGCTAGACCTGATTTTGAGAGGCTTGCAGGCTCAGGAGCTCAAGCTGTGAATGTCAATTTATTGCCTGAAGAAATTTGGCAAGATGTATTTTCTCAATTAAAATTTGACTTCGAACCAACAGCAGCTAAGGAGCAAGTTTTAATTGGTTTTAGACTTGATGAAGCTGGAGAAATCAAGCTCTATAGTCTGGGACAAATTCACGATTCTATATGATCACCGGCTGGCAGGATTTGCCAATAGCCACCAGAGTCCTGGTCGTAACTCAATCTAGCCAAAGTTCTATCGATACATTTTGAGCAAATTTTCATAGCTTCACCAGCTTGATCTTGGTAAAAATGGCTTTTGGTAAGCGTAGTAGTAGTTTGTTCTTGATTAGAAAGTCGTTTGAGCCTGAAGTCTTGTCTTGAACTAGCATTGATTTCACTATCTGCTTTGATTGCTGGGCAAGAATTTTGCAAGTGCAGCATTTGCTGCCAGCTTATTTTATCGCTGCTGAAATGTGGCTGAGCTTTACTAGACCTTGTTTTGGCAAAACGTTCTAGATATATGTCATCTTGCAGTAGATAGTTGTTTGCATCACTTGCCGTGCCAGCAGCAAAAGTTCCAGCTGGTATCCGCTCCTTAGTTGACTCAGCAGCGAGTAGCTCTGCTTCTAGAGCTCTAGACATCGCTCTTATTTTTTCATCCAAGCTTTTTGCTCCAAAGATATTGGTCAAGACTAAAAGATTTTCTGGATCTTGCTGGGTTGCTGAATTTACTGAAGCCGCAAAATCACAGACTTCATCTATCAAAGCTTTTGGTAGTTCTTTGTCTGAACGCAAAGCATCATTGAGTAGGTTAGCAAAATCGTAGAGCATACGTAGATAAATACCAGGGTATTTTCGGACTATAGTATCATCAGTGCTTTCCAAAATTTTAACAAGACTACTACTAAGTCTGACTTTTTCAGCAGCTAAGTCTTTGCTTCGACTATAAAACTTCAACAAAGTAATCTTTTGCTCTGGGTTTAGAGATTCAGATTTGTAGATAGGAGAGAGGTTCCTTCTTTGCCTAAGACTAAAATCTGCTATCTCGTACAAGTCTTCAAGCTGATCACGATCTGTTTCAGTGAAGCTGGATATAAAATCTTTGCCCCAAAAAAATTCTTCAAGTGCTCGATACTTTGATGTTAATAGGGTCAGCTCTTGAATACCACCATCTATCCGGGAACCACTTAGTACTTGACCTTCAACTGATGACAAAATATTCAAGTTAGAGCTTGAAAGAAGTAAGTCTTGATCAATTATGCCTGCTACTTTGTCATAGCTTAAAACCCTTGCTTTAGAATCACTAGCACCATCACAAATTCTTAAAATCAATTCAGTTAGTTTGCGTCTAAAAACTTCAACTTGTGGATTCGCGGCATCAGTTTCAACCTGTCCAAAAATAATTTCTAGCGGTAAATTATCCTGTTGATAATCCTCAAAACTAAGGTTAGTAATCAAATCTAAGTTTTGTAAATCAGGTCCATATTGGAATAATTTTATGTTTTTTTGTAAAGCTTCAAGCTCAAAGCCAGTTTCAGTTGGCTTGACGTAAAACAATTTCCAGTCTTTTTCGACTCTAGCGTCATGGTCAACCAAGCCGCGATCGGAACTTGCTGGTAAGAAACATAGACGTCTACCATTAGCCAAAGGCATAATAGTAAATTCTTCAATTAAGTCTCTAGCTATGCTATTTAATTGGGGAATGATGACTTCTTCTGTTTTAGTAGTTCCTTTCTTCTTTTGAAATTGAGTGCTGTAGTTAAGGGATACGCAAGAAGAGAGAATAGAGACTACTAAGTCGTGACGAGCTGGAATACTCAAAGTATCCAAATAGCTTGGCTTTAAGTCCTGCAAAAATTTAACAAAATTTGCTTGCATTGGTGTTTCAAGCAAATCTGCTTCTTCACGACTGTGATGAAAAGATTTTTGAGCTCGAATGAAGCCTTGTAGCTGGTTAAGAAAATCACTTAGCGCCTGAGGGCATTGCTTTGAAAGTGATTTACTAGCAAAACCATAGTTTTCTTTACTATAAGTGCTTGTATCCATCTTTGGAAAGATCTTCAACCAAAATTGATGTACATCTTCCAGGTAATCTTGCTGCAGCATCAAACTATAGAGCCGGTCAATAATCAAAGGACTGCGTAATTCAAGGCTAGTCCTGGTGCCTTTGCCTGGCGATAAAATTCGCTGATCCTTAAATAGTAATTGCAGAAAATTATGACGAAAATTCTCAAAAAATCCTTCTGCTTTGTGTTTTTGGGATTTAAAGGCTCGATAACGAATAGCCATGTAACTTAAATAAGAGCTTAGTTGCTTAGTAGAATCTAAACCCAAAGCATCTAGAATCCAAGTATCAAGTTTCTCAAGTTCAGCTTGACTTAAGTCTGATAATCTCGCTGAATTTGCACAACTTCCTACTAGACGATCTAAACTTGCTTCTAAGCTATTCGAATCTGCTATTTCATGTCGATAGCTTTCATCAATTTGCTCTGCTGGTCTTGCCAAATCGGTAAAGGGCAATAAACCTTCTGCAGCAAAATCAAAGTGCGGTAGATCCACTATGCGATCACGCCCTCCTGAAGTGATGAGTAATTGTGTTTCTCCGCTTTCCCTTTTCTTTGCTTCAAGTAATAAATAATCAGAAATTTTGGTATCGAGACTGAGGGGACTAAGAAAGGGCACCAAGTCATTGAGAGTCTTGGCTGAATTCAAAGGCTTCAAAGCAGAATCAAGCTTACCAAGAGTCGGGCATAGCCTAGAATAATCTTGCTCAGGATCAAGAAATCCTATTGGCCTATACTCACAGTCAGCATAGCCCAAATCAGCTTTCTCAAGACCAAACCTTTGCTTAAAGCCTTGTGCATGCCGCATTAATGAAGCAAAATATTTTTTCCTCTCTGCTTGAGAGCGCAGCTGAGCTGGTGCTAAAGCTGCTTCGAGCCTTGCTGTTGTAGCTCTATAATTTGCCTGTAAAAGTTCAGCTTCATCCAAGCTCTCAGGAAGTTCAACTAGATTTGTGATTTTTCTTGGGTCAGATCTTAAAGCTGCAAGTCTATTGAGATATTCAAGAGTAGCACTTGGTGCTCTAGCAGACAAGCTATTGTACAAATCAAGACTAAGCCCAGAATCTTTAATATAGGAATTAGCAATAGAGGCATCTAGGGCCATATTATTGACCCCCCTCTACTATGTGCCAATAATTCTCATCCTTAAGATCTCTGGCTTCTTCTAATTGAGCATTGGATCTATTAATACAGTGTGGGCAAATCTTGAATACAGTGCTTGCTTTGTCTTCAAAAAAGTTTGTTTTGGTAAGCTTTTGGGTGACTTGAGTCCTACCCTCAAAGCGTCTGATGGGATATTGCTCTCTGGGGAAACTTTGTAGTGAACTAGTTGCTTTGATTCCATCACAAGACTCTTGTAAATGAAGCATATTTTGCCAAGTTATTCTAAGGTGTGAGCCGTCCTTATATTTGGCACGCCTTGGCTGAGCAAAAGTCTCTAGGTAGAGATTAGCCTCTAGAGCAGTAGGGAGCTTAGAGACTAAACTTGCTTTAGTTGCTTGCTCTAAATGACCAAATTTAAGCCTATGGATCATCTGGTCTGTCCTAGAGCATAATGATCTTGCTCTTAGTAGATTGCTTACTAATAATAATGCTTCAGGATCCGCTTTGATAGCTTGATTTAAATCGCTTACAAAACTATTGAGTTCAGTAACTAAGTCTGCTGGTAATTGTTTGGCTTCAATCTGTGCAAGAACAAGTAGCTGAGCAAAGCTATTCATCATTGCTCTATAGACAGTAGGAAATTTTTCAAGTATACGCGGCTCACTACTAGGTTCGGCAAACTGTTTTAGTTCAAACTTTTGTTCTTGTAGCTGGCATAATTGCAGATAGAATTTTAGCAAAGCTTGTTTTTGTTCTGGAGCTAAAGCTTGTGCCTTTGCTAAGGATGATAGATTTTTCATTATTTGAAAATCAACAAGACCTTGGCTAAATAGTGCCCCTAGCTCTGTTAAGCCTTGTTCCTGCAGGTCAGTTGTCAAAGTTGAAGCCAGGAAAAATTCTTCAGCTGCTTCAAATGCTTTACGTGATCTGTTTTGCTCAAGTAATAAAGCTAGCTCATGGACACTAGTATCGATTCTTGAATTCTGAGCAATTTCTCCATTATTAAGTGATAAGCAGTTTAAATCTCTAGTTTGAGTTAGTAGTTTTGGATCAAGCAGCTCGCCTGCTCTTTCATAAGTCAAAACAGCTCTCAAATCAGTATCGCCTTGGCAAATTTTCATAATCACCCTAGTAAAGTTCTCTACAAAAGCTGTTTGATCTAGACTTGACTCTTTTCGCCTAAGTCCTGCAGCAATAAGCTTGAGTAATTTCTCGTTGGAAAAATTTAATTCTCCTGAGCCGGCAAGATTAGTTATAAGTTCTAGGTTACGTTGATTAAGTCCACTCTGTTTTAATTTGACGGTATTTCTTAAAGGCTCAAGACTCATTCCAACTTGATCTTCTCTAACGATAAAGAAATTCCACTCTCTTTGACCTTGCTTTTGCTGACCAGCTGCGCCATGAGCTGCAGCTGTTGGTAAGAAACACAAACACCTGCCTTGGGCTAATTGCATAATACTTAGCTCTTCTACTAAGCTTTGGCTCATAGCTTGAATTCTTGGCACAATCGCTTGCTCAGCAGCAGTCCACTGTCCAGGTTTTTTATTCCTCAAGAACGCTCTAGCTTGAATGTCTAAAGACAAAACAGCAGCTACTAAATCGTGACGTTCCTGCACTCCTAAATTAGCAAAGGAGTTCTCATCAAAATTATTGAATAAATTTGCAATGCCTAGATATTTAGATTCTACTTGTTCTACTAATTTATTGACATCAAGACCAGGAGGTGCTGCTGCTAGATCAGCAAGTAAAGCTTGATAGCGAGCCTTTATTGCTGCTGGATCTTCATTGAGCATGTCGACCAATTTCTGAAAAAAGCCACTATCAGATCCAGCATGGTGATAGTTTTTTTGTGCATCTGCAAACTCTTTAGTGAAATCTGCAAAATTACTAATTTCAGTTGCAGCACTACGGTGGTCTCGTTCACAAGTGAAATTAAAATTGGCTTGGCTGTATGGATTTTTGGCTATGCGCGGAAAGACAGCCTTCCAGAAATTATGCACATATTGTAAACTAGCATCTCCCACCATCAGTAAATAAAGTCGGTCTATCAAGATCGGACTCAAAAGCTCTAGAGCATGAGCGCCGCCTCTTTGTTTTAATACTTCAGGATTTTTAAAAATCACTGGGGCAAAGTTGTGACGCAAATTATCATAGAAAGTTTTGGTTTTGAGTTTTCTTTCACTGAAGCTTAGGTGCTTGAAGAAAATGGATTGTAAATATTGACTTAGTTCTTGAGCTGAAGCTAAGCCCAAAGCCTCAAACAAGAGAGCATCCACTTGAGCTAATTGTGCTGGTTCTAAATCACCAATTTTTTTATCAGCACCAAAACTAGCTATCAAAGCCTGCGCCTTGTTTTGATAAGCAGCCAAGTCAGTTATATCGTGCCGGTAGTTTTCATCTAATAAGCCTTGTTCTTGCTTTTGATCTATTAGTGCTAATTCAGCATCATCAAAATTAAAGTTAAACTGATCGAATATCCAGTCGCGTCCACCAGCCGTGAGAGCAAAGTGGGTCTTGCCGGTCCCTTGATGTCTTAATTCGAGCAATAGCAAATCGGAGGTTTTAGTTTCTTTGGTGATTGGGCTTGCAAAGGCAATGACTTGGTCAAAATAGCTAGTTTGTTTGATTGGATTGATGCCCATGGTCGAGGCACGAGGGATATCAGGACAGGCTTTGCTATAGTCTGGACCTTCTTCTAAAAATCCAATTGGTCTAATCTCATAATCCCCCTGCTTAGTTTTAAGCTGACCTTCAATACCAAATCTCTGTTCAAATCCTCTTGCATGTTGCATCAAGACCGCAAAATGTTTTTTCTTTTCAAGCTCGACTGCTGTTTTAATTTGAGCTCTATCTCTTTCCAGTTGAGCTGCCAGTGCGCCGTAGTAAGCCTGTATTTGTGCTGCTTCATCAGCTTGAGGCATTGGACCCAAAGCACTTAATTCTCGAGGATCTGATCTTAAAGCAGTAAGTCTATTGATATAGCCTAGTGTGGTTTTAGGAGCTCTCTGGCTAAGACTAGTGAGAAAACCAGGGCTAATACCAGAATCTCTAATGCAAAAATCAGCTGTTCTTGAATCTAGACTCACTTTAGTAGCCCCCCGTTACTTCATGCCAAGGTCTTATACGCAAGAGATCACTATCAGCTTTAGTTGGTTTCAATGCAGCACCAGTTCTATCAGCGCACTTAGCGCAAAATTTGAAGGGCTTGCCATCATCATCTTGGAAATAAATTTGTCTTTGTCCGGCAAGACTTAAACTTGGTTCTTTCTGTTTGCGTAGCCGTTGAAATATAAATTGATCTCTATTTGAATTATTGACAGTACTTGCTGGGCTGATGCCGGTGCAGGATCTATGCAAATGCAGAATCTGATTCCAGCTAACTTTTTTATCACCTGAATGTCCCGACTTTGCTGGTTTGAAAGTCTCCATATAAACTTCATCTTCAAGTGGCAGATAACGAGCTTCTAGTTCGTGGTTAATTCCCAAGGTCAATGCCATCGCTTCTGCTCTTGCTGATAAAGCTTTGGCTTTGAAAATATTATTCATAGACAAAAGGCAATCAAGGTCATGTGTTATTGCTGCATTCATAGACTCAGTAAAATCACAAACTTCATTCACTAGAGAACTTGGTACTTGCTTATTAGCAACACTTGCATCTTTCAATAAGGAAACCAAATTAGTCAACATCTCTTCATATATCACTGGTATTTCTTCTATTTCAAAGCCACTAGAAAAAAGATCATCTTGGCGAAAGCTTGAGATTTCTATCTGCTGGTCTGAGAGCCTGCAAATTTGTATAAAGAATTTCAGTAGACGAGCTTTTTGTTTTGGATCCATATCGTCTATTGCTTGAAGCTGTGACAAGGATTTAAGTGTAGTTAAGTTTATGAAACCTTGATCAAATAGTTCTAGTAGTTCAGGTTCTTGCTCAATCTTTGTTCTTAAATCTGCTACTAGTAAAGCCTCCTCAGAAGATCTGAAGGCATTCCGACGATTAAACACTTGATCGAGAAGTAGAGCAGCTTGATGAATCCCAGTCTTGATAGATGAGCCAGCAGCAGCTTGCCCTCTTTGTAGTGTGATCAGGTTTTGCTTAAGGCCTGATATTAATAAATTACTATCAATCAACGGCAAAGCTTCATCATAAGATTGGGCCCCTGGACAATCTGAGTGAAAGCCATAAACAAAAACCTCATTAGAGCTAGACTCAGTAGCACAGACTTTCAAGAGTACTCTAGCGAAATTAGTCGTTAGCTGCTTTCCTTCGACTTGATCTTGACTCAGGCCAGTTTGTTCAGCAATTGATTTTGCTAATTTTGCTATATGGCTAGTTGAAGCAATATTGCAACCTAAATCTAAACTACGCAAATTGGTGCCTTGTTGGATTAACCTCACTGTAGGGTCTAGTTTTTGGTAGTCAAAGCCAGCTTTGCCTTTGGCCACGATAACCAGTTGCCATTGTTTTTGCTGCTGATTTTGGTCGGCTATGCCTTGAGTTGCAGCCAGTGGTAGGAAGCAAAGGTTCTTGCCATCAGCTAGCTCAGCTATACAGAACTCTTCAATAATAGCTTTGCTCATCTTTAATAATCTTGGTACTATGGCTTGCTCAGCAGCTGACCATTGCTTCATGCCCTTGTTGCCTATAATCGAGCAGCTTTGGCCAGTCATAGAAAGTAGTGAAGCTATGAAATCATGACGATCTGCTGGCGACAAAGCATCTAAATACTCAAGATTAAACTCAGATAGAAACTTAGCAAAATCTTCTCGCTGTTGATCTCTAGGACCGCAAGCAGACATTTCAACCTCATCTGGTCTATTGATTGCTCTAATAGCAGTACCAAGATCAGGAAGCTCGGCTGCTTGATGTTCATGCTGATTCAAGTAGTCAGTTGCTAATTGAAAGAAGCCTCGACCTTCACTAGTCATATGGAAAGTTTTTTGGGCTACTAGAAAACTTCTTAGCTGTTCTATAAAATTACTTAGTTCAGCGGGACGATTTTGCCCCTTGTCCGCTTCATATCTAAAGCCAAAATTGTTTTGGCAATATTTATCACTGGTCATTTCAGGGAAAGCTGCAGTCCAAAACTGATGCACATCTAGTAAATTAGAATCTTGTAACATCAGCATATAGAGCCGATCCAAGACTAGTGGATTGCTTAGGGCAAAAGTTTTGGAGCGAGCAGGACTATTAAGCTCCTTAGGATTTTTAAAGATCAATTGAGCAAAAGTGCTGCGAAAATTACTAATGAAATCACCAAGTTCAAGTTTTTTACTTATACTTGCTCTGCAACAAATCAGCATATATTTTAGATATTCAGATAGCTGTTGCATCGATTTAAGACCCAGCGACTTAAGGATGAGCTTATCAAGTTGGTCTGACTCCGCTTGATTCAAGTCTGAGAGCTGAGTTTTAGAACCTGCCACTATCTTGGCTAGAGCTCTATGGTAAGCAGGCAAATTGCTGATATTGTGACTATAGTTTTCATCTAGCTTGTCCTCAGATTTGGCTTTATTCTGCATACTAAGTTCCTCTGGACTAAAATTATATTCAAGCTGATCTAATACAAAGCTTCTTGCTCCTGAAGTGACTACAAAATAGGGTTCTCTACCGTCACTGGGTCTAGCTTCTAGCAGCATATAATCTGAAATTTGAGAACTTGTTGTGATCGGTTCCACAAAAGCAATCAAGTCATCAAAAGTTTGAGCATTACTGATCTGACTAAAGTTCCAAGCAGCCATGCCATTAAAACTGGGACATAGTTTTCTATAATCCAGTCCTGGGGTCAAAAAGCCAAGAGGATGATATTCATTTCCCATATATTTAATGGCAGCATTTTCAAGAGCAAATCTTTGCTTGAAAGATTTTGCATGTTGCATCAAAACTGCAAAATGTTTTTTCTTCTCAATATCTACTGCTGTTTTGATTTGGGCAGAATCTTTTTCTAGTTGAGCTTGAACTGCAGCATAGTAAGCTTGTACCTGCTTTGCTTCATTGGCTTGGGGTATTGGATTTAAGCAAGTTAACTGGCGAGGGTCAGATCTTAATCTGGCGAGCTTATTGAGGTAATCTACTGTTGAATTAGGAGCTCTTTGGGACAAGCTGCTAAGAAAGTCTGGGCTGATGCCAGAATCTCTAATGCAAAAATCCCCAATTGCTTGCTCTAAGCTCACCTATTTATCCTTTTTGGCTGCTATTAGGTGAGTGAGATTATAGAGAATTCTTAACTCTTGCTCACCTTCTGCATTGCTGCAGCGACAAACGAGATGCTCTCCCTTGGCTAATTTTGCTATCGGACTATAAGAACCTAGATTTCTTGAATACTGCTTAGAGTCCATCACTGATATAGAGCGCTGATCTGGACTATTGGTGGTCAAGCGTTTTGCTGGACTAAGAGTGGCACCTTCATAAGCGTTAAAGAATGAACCTATAACTTCTATATCCTTTGGTAAATCAGTATTAGAATCTTCATCAATTAAAGTGAAATTAAAACTACCATCGTCATTTTTGCTCATATTAACCACTGAATCCTTGAGGCGCGGTTTCCGTGACTCAGGATCAACTACACAGTAGTCTGCAGGCTTTGATGAAGTTTCTAGTTTTACTGGCCTCAAGATTGCTTTGGAATCAGTTTGAAAATCTAAGAGCCACTCATCATTGAAAAAGATACGAGTGCCCTCAGGGATTTCTTTTCTGTAATCGGCACTGCTGACTAAGTCTTGAAAAGTAGCCGATAAATTACGCTCACTTGCGGTAAATTGTTGGTGTGCTATTTGCAAATCAGAAGCAGCCTTTTGCAAAGCATTTTGGTCACGCAACGGAATATCCAAATCCTTACAACGCTCTGTAATATCACGCTGTAGGTCGGCAGCAGAATAATCACCTCGCTCCAATCTCCCTAGAATCGTTTCTGCTCTGTGAAATTGCCTAAGCGTTTCCTCACAGGTCTCGTCTCTAGTACTATCAGGGTGGAAAGTTATTCTCTGTAGTTGGGCAACTTGATCAATAAATGCTAGCGCTGCCTTCACGTCTTTGCCATAATGCAAGTGCAAAAACAAAGGATTTATGCCCAAAGCGACCAAAACATTTTCCGTGGCTTCACGAACTCTCATACTATTAATTATACATAATACCAGACCTGCTTTGCAATACAGATTGCCCAATTCTTAGTTATAAACACCCATAAAACCTGGGGGTTTTTGGCTAAACTAAGCTTGCTTATATAATAACTTAGATGCAAGCAATCGCAATTCGAGGAGCAACAACAACTGAAGCCAATGATGCTGAGCAAATCAAAGCAGCAAGTATTGAGATGGCTGAGCGCATAGTAGCTGATAACCAACTTGACCCTGAAAATATCATCATGGTTTTTTTGACTATGACTTCTGATCTTAGCGCTTACAATGCCTCTGCAGCAATTAGGCTTGGAATGGATTGGGCTGATGTGCCCTTTTTTACTTCACAAGAACCTGATATTGATGCTGGGCTTGAACGTTGTATTAGAATTTTGGTGCAAGTGCAAAGTGATAAACATCGTTCTGAAGTTAAACATGTTTATTTGGGTGAAGCAGCGAAGTTGCGTCCGGACCTAGTTGAGGAATGAACTACTTCACAATACCAAATTTAATTTGCTGCTTTCGCATCCTACTTGCTTTCTATGCTTTTTCTCAGTTCTTGCAGGATGCTGATCAAATTAAATTTTTGATTTTGACTATTGCAGTTATAGTACTTGATGGACTTGATGGCATCATTGCTCGTAAATTAAATCAGTGTACAGAGTTTGGAGCTAAGCTAGATATAGTAGCGGACAGAATTATTGAACTTGCTTATTGGTTTTTCTTTGGTTTTCTAGGCTTGATTCCATATTGGGTTTTTGGATTTTATTTAATTCGCGGCCTTGCTGTTGACTATGTTTCGATGCAGAGCACCAAACCTTTGGGTGATTCCTGGCTGCGCTCAAGTCAGTTTATGCGCGGATTCTATGGGGCTCTTAAGTTATTGAGCTTTGCGCTTCTGATTATGCTGCCAGATTATTTATTGATGGGTTTTAATTTAGCCACTATGGTGGTTTATTTGACTGTTTTGGTCTGTGCTTTGCGCGCTTTGCCTGTGTTTATGTAGCGCGAGTGAAGCGAGCTATAATCAGAGCATGGTTATTGATCAAAAATTTATCGGTAAAACTTATCCAGACTTGGTTTACCAGATTGCTAAAGAAAAACTCAAAGAATTTGTTCTTGCGACTAAGGCTGATCAGGAGAAATTTGCTGAGATCACACCGCCAACTTTTCCAGTGGTCTATATGCATGATTTATTATGGACAGTACTCTTTGATCCAGAACTGAAACTGAATCTGGCTAAACTAGTACATGGTGAGCAGGATTTTGTTTATCACAAGCCAACTAGAGTTGGGGATACTATCACTACTAAATCTAGGATTGAGAAAATTTTTAGCAAGAGCGTCCATGATTTTGTAGTTATGGTCTCTGAATCTTATAACCAAAATGATGAATTGGTTTGTACCAGCACTTGGACTTTCATTATCCGTGGTGGTAATGATAAGGATTTTAGTTTACAGGAGAAGCTGGTGGTTAAATTAATGAGTCTCCTGCCTCCTTGCCCTAATGCTAAAGCCAAACGTATGGCAGCAATGCAAGAACTCAGGACTCTTACTGGTGCTGATATAGCACTGGATCGTGCTCTGCAAGATTTGGCACATCATTCAGGTGATGAGTATAAAGTCTTTATCGATAAATATATGCCACAAGTTTATGCTGGTGCCAGCGGTGATTTTAATGTGATTCATTTAGATGAAAGTTTTGGACGTCAGGTAGGTTTGGGTGGTTATATTCTTCATGGTATGGCAACTATGGCCTTGGGTGTTAACTACTTTATGAAAGAGAAAGCAGCAGATTCAATTAAACGATACCGAGCTCGTTTCTCTGATGTGGTTAAGCCAATGGATACTCTGACTTATAGTGGTAGTCAAGATGGTGATAAGTTTAGTTTTGTTGCCAAAAATCAAGCTGGTAAAGAGGTTCTAGGAGCTGGTCTCGTAGAGTTTGCTTAGACCCAGTTAATCGTCTATGGGTCTAATTCCCCGCAGCTTGCTGCGCAGAAGGGAAAGTGCAGGAAACCGTAGGTTTCTTGCTGTGGGGAATTAGATCCATAAAGACGATTAAAAAACAACAAAAATCGCATCAGGCGCTCTAAGGTTTCTATCAAAAACTAGAGAGTTCAACAGGCGCCTGATTAATGAAGATACCTCGGGGCTTGCCCCGAGGTATCTTCATTTACCGCGCTTTACGCTGTTGACTTTTTCTCTCAATTCATTAGTGAACCTTGCTTTTAGTTTGTCAATTTGCTCTACGCTAACTGACCTGCCAAAGACTAGCAGCATGGTAGCAAAGATTTGTAGGGTTTCAAAACTGAACTCCAAATGACTCTTGTTCTTAAGTTTCTCAATAATATTGTGAGCCATTTCTGGTCTATTGCTAATCCTATGTGGTGCTACAGAGATGAAGCAATCTTCTAGGATTGTGGTCTTGAATTTTTCTTCTCGCTTGTTTATTTCATATACTTGAGCAAAGAAGTTTGCTCTTAGCTCTTTGACCGCAGCCATTGTGGTAGAACTTTCAATTTCTTTGGATCTATGTTTGATAGAACCGAATAAGTATGATTTGGTATCTAGCGCTTGTGTATAAAGGGTTTGTGCGAACTTGATTCGATAACTTGCGGCCTGGCTTTTGTCTGATGGATACATCAGTTCAGGATGATCTATATAAAGTAGGTATGGTTTGCGTAGGCTTGTGAAAATACCACTGACTTTGGTGTAGTCTTCTTTGTTATTAATGGTGGCAATGTTTACATAACCAAAATTGAGACCTTTGGATTCTGCAAATGCTCTTGCAAAATAGATCTTTTCAAGTTCATTATCACCAGTGACAAGTACCCCGCCGTAACCTTTTTGACAAGGGTGCTGGCTAATCATGGTCGGAGGCTCATATAATTGAGCAAATTTTTCAAACTCTTGGTAGTAAGGTCTTGGTATCGGATATGAGCACTGGCTTATATCCTCTTCGAGTAAAATTTCTTCAGAGATAGGGTCTTCTCTTACTGCCGCGATGCAAAGACTTTGGATTTCATCTTCCTCAAGTCCATGCACACTGGCAATCGCTCTTCGTAAACTATTTTCTTTGTCATCTTTAAGTAAGGTCATGGCATAGAGCTCACTGACACTAAGATTTTCTTTTTCTTCTTTGAGTCTTTTGATAAGTGGTCTGAGTGCATGTTTGCGCATGGTTGATCCAGCATGACAAGCAAATTCAAATACTCCAACAAATTCTTTGTCTCCGATTTGTTTTGCAGCAGCAGTAAATATATCTTCAACGATTTGTCTTTCGTTGTCTTCAATATCGCGCTCAAGATTAGCAAAACGTTTAATTAGATGTTTCAGAACCTCAATGACAATTCTGCTGTGATCAGCAGCCTCAAATTTCGCAGCTGTCCTTAGTGCGTGCATTCTGATATCAATTAATTCTAAGGAGTTAGTAATGACATCGGTCATTAGACCAATACCTAATGTGCCAATTTTTGGCAGTGCTTCGATAAGGATTCTTTTGCGTTCTAATTCATATTGGATGTTAGATTTGCGGTCAAATTCTTCTGTAAAAGACTTGATAGCAGCCTGTGGGCTTACGATTGCAAGTGCGCTGGCTGCACGTTTGTAGAGATTTGGAATGATTTTGTATTCACCCCAGAGTTTCCCTGCACGCATAAAGAATCTTGAGAGTACACTGTCAGCACCTTCATTTTTGAATATGCCTGTGGTTCCCAGAGCTTCTTCTGTTACCGGACCCCATTGTTTGGCGGGGCTTTCAAGATGATTATTGAGTAAGATCAAGGCCTGACTTTTGACTGCAGTGCTTTGTTCTCTCATCCATTCCATCCATTGTCTTTCTGATTTATGGTTGTATTGATAGAAAATTTCTCTCAATGCTTGATTTGGAGTAACGTCATCAAAGCCTGCTGGCTTTTGGATATTGTTCAAACCATCATTCAAGTTGAACCAATTTCCATTTTTGTCGAGCACCAAATAAACTAGCACTGCAATAATCAATGCAAAGATTGCAATGACAGTGACTCCATCGCTAAAAAGGTCTTCAAACAATATTTGCCCCCCTTAGTGATTTCGCTCTGTTGTCAAAGACTTGATATTGTTGTAAGTCAATTAATCTGCCAGCACTCAGCAAGCCAGCACGAAAATAGGCATCAAGCTGATTGCTGAAATCAAACCTAGAACCAGCTTTGATGCTGTCTACAATTTCATCCATATTAAAACCGCCTGATTTATTTTTTTGCTGTAGTTTTTCTAGTTTCTGTCTAAATAGTTTATTTT
>JAPPOW010000013.1 GCA_028817775.1 Candidatus Melainabacteria bacterium
TCTTCAAGTTTTGTCACTATACGTCTTCGTACGAAAGGTCCGGGGAGTTGTTGGATGCGTGGTCCGACTAGGTTTAGACGCTGGATTTGATAACTAGATCTATAAAGCTTATCAAGAAAGCTTACATAATCCCTGAGATCGGTTTTACCAGTGAGCAAATCTTCAAATCGGGACGTCTCAAAATTTAAATACTTGTCAAAATCATAAAGAAAGCAGTATGCCTTCATTCCTCGAGAAAGAAATAAACTAGGTTTGGAAAATAATTCTCTCTGCTGATCTATTTGTTGTGCCTCGATCAAAAAATCAGCAAAGCCTTGAAGTTTTTGAGGATCAGCAAGAATATTTTCAAAAGTGACCACTGAAACTTTTTGCAGTGTTTGGAGCCATGCTATAAGATCTATCCCTTGTTTTTGTAGATCTTCTTTAAGTTGCAAAAAAGTAGTTCTAGTTTCTGAGGGACAATATATGCTACTTAGTTTATAGCTGAAAACTAGTTGCTCTCCCAGCCCTGGATCTATCACGTAGTTTTTGAGCTCATTAAGATCATGTCCCAAATTTGGATGAAATGGCTGCCATCTATTAATTTTTCGATAGAACTGTGCTGCACTTATCTCTGTTTCAGTACCATTTGCAATTGCCTGGCTTTGTTTGACTAGCTCTTCTAGTTTATCTACTGCTAGTGTGATTGCTGCTAAGTCTTGTAGGGGCTCTTGAGAGTTCTGGACTCCTTGTAAAAGTTGTTTCTTAGCATCTGCTTGACTAAGTTCACCAGATAGTGCGCGGCTTAATATTTGGTCGGCATTTTGGGCTTGTAGATTCCTTCTCAAGAGGTAGTTAATCCAGTAAGGCAGTGACTTGATTTGAGCTGGATGACGGTCACTAATATATTCTTCGCTAAGACCTAATTTATCCATCTTTCTCGCTAAGAAGTCTAGTTTTGTTAATTGCTTAGAGAACTTTTGTTGCTCAGCAAGAGGTGCATCCATCAATTCTTGATAGACGATTGGGGCACTAGAACGAAGAGAGTTGGTTAAGTAACCAGGTATAGCTTTAGTAGTGAGTAATAACTTAGCAAAAGCTTCCAGCTTCTCTGGTGAAGAAATTGTTGCCTCAAAATATTTGGGGAATCTGTGTTTGAGTAGCTCCGTGCGGGATCGGATAGTTAATATGTCGATGATTCTGCGTATCCGATGCCGGACGGCGCCACTCTAAAGGCGCCGTTTGCCTGGTACCTGCACACAGTTAGGCAGCTCTGCTGCCTATAATCGTTCTAGACTCCCGCACGAAAGTTAAGGGCTTCGATCTCGATAGAATGGTGCTCAGGAGCAGAATTGAACTGCCGGCCCCTTCATTACCAAAATGAAATGCCTGCCAGTGTGCTATGGAGCGAAGGTAGAGAAGTGTCTTTTGTATGTAGAGCACTTTTACATTGTTAATGAAGGGGGTCAAAAGTGGTGCTCAGGAGCAGAATTGAACTGCCGGCCCCTTCATTACCAATGAAGTGCTCTACCACTGAGCTACCCGAGCGTAAAGGGTCTATATCTCGCACTTCATGAAGTGACTCTTTTTATTTCGCTCACTGGCTGAACGCTCGCTAGACCGAGCTATTCATGCAAAGAAAACGCAATAAATTATACTCCAAAAATCAACTATGAAATAAATTTAATAGCACCACTTACTTTTATATGGTGCCATTGATTGACATGGTTGTAAGGTCTAATATTCAAGCTTTGGCTAATGTATATTCTTTCAGAGACCACTGCATAACCAAGGCTAAATCTGATATTTTGTGTATTTTAGGGTACTAATGTCGAAGCTGGACACGGGATCAACATAAAACTATTAAAATCGCTAAAGATTTATTCAAAAGTGTCGATAGATTAGTTAGTAGAAGTAGCTAGAGCAGGAACGAGATGACAGAAGAAACAATTGAAAAAATCAAAACGCTTTTTTTATCCAAAATAGCGCCCCAAAAAGAACTTTCGACCCAAGGTGATAAATCCAGCGACAAGAATCCTGGTTTAACAGCTAAGCCCGATATTAAAATCCTACTGGTGGATGATAACGCAGGTGATATCTTTCTAATGAAAAAAATGATCGAAAAAAGCTTTGGCAAGGAAGCATTAAAACTAGATGATGCAATGGATTACCAAAAGGCAATAGATCAACTGAGCAAAGAAAAATACGATCTTGCATTCTTTGATTTTCAACTAGGCCAAAAAAATGGGCTAGATTTACTTGAAGAAATCAAAAAATCAAATATACAGGTCCCCATTGTATTCTTGACTGGTCAGGGCAATGAACAGGTGGCAGTTCAAGCAATGAAAAGTGGAGCGATAGATTACCTATTAAAGTCTGAAATGGAGTCCAGTCTCTTTTACGACTCAATCACTTCTGTATTAGGCATAGAAGAACCTCGGAAGCTAGAGGACAAGGCGGAGGACAAAGCTGCCAAGAAAGTTCTATATGTGTCCAACAACACAGTTCCATACAAAGTACTTATGGTTCTTGATGGCTTATTCAAGATGGATGTAGACTAGAGTTCTTCGGGTACATAAAATAAAAGAACAATGGAACTTAAATCTACAAACTCAAAGAATAATAACAAAGTAGCTGAACTGATCGGGTCTGATGACATTCTTGAAAAGTTTATATACTCATCTTCACATGATCTTCAAGAACCGATGAGAATGATCTTGAATTTTATGGATTTGCTGGAAGAAAGCTATCGAGAAAGAAGATTTGATTCAGAAACTGATCAGTATATGTTTTTTATTAAAGATGCTGCTTTTCGTATGAATGAAATGATAGAAGCCCTGCTTACATACTCTAGAGTAGCAAGAGACGATAATTTCCAAGAGCTCTCTCTTGAAGAGTTGATAGAAGACCTAATCTCAGAACTAGGTGAAGAAATCAAAACGACCAGGGCCCAGATTCTGCACCAAAATCTTCCGCGAATCACTGCAAAAAAAAACGAAATGGAATGGCTCTTCAGAAACCTAGTTTCTAATGCCATAAAATTTAGCTCTAAAAATAATCAGCCTGTGATTGAAATATCTGCAGAACCGCTAGAACACGACTCAAAAGCCCTGTGGAAATTCAAGCTTAAAGATAATGGCATTGGTATTGCTAATGAAGACCAAGACCAAGTCTTTGAACTTTTCTATAAAATACATGGCAAAAGCGAGTATCCAGGAAGTGGTCTAGGGCTTGCTATCGTCAAAAAAATCATCCGACGCTATGGCGGTGATATCTGGATAGAGTCCAAACCAAA
>JAPPOW010000160.1:0-8133 GCA_028817775.1 Candidatus Melainabacteria bacterium
AACAAAATCTCTGAATCTCTGACTCAGGATAAAAAATTAATTAACATATAGTGGTGAAAGGTGGCGCTATGTGCCTGCTACTCAAGATGAGTTTGAAGATATGATGCAAGCTCTTATTCAAGGTGAAGTGATACCTGAAACAGTAAGCAAAAGATTAGTAGTAGATTATTACGACGACGGTAATTTCTGAAGTAAGCTAAAAAACAAAAAAATCAGCCGAAGCTGATTCTTTTGAAAAATAAATGCCTAGCGTCTAACTATCTTTCCGGGCCGTCTCCAGCCGAGTATTGTCGTCGCTGACTGCCTTAACTATCGTGTTCGGGATGGGAACGAGTGTGTTTCAGTCGCATTGACACCAAACGTCTATATTTATAGCAAGTATCAGGCACTTTGCGCAAGTCTAGAATCTTAAAAAAAGCATATGCTTGCAAAGCAAGCTGCGTATGTCAGCGAAGCTGACTGCATATGGGCTAAAGCCCTGCTTCTCTAAAATGAAGCTCCTCGGGGCAAGCCCCGAGGTATCTTCATTAATCAGGCGCCTGTTGAACTCTCTAGTTTTTGATAGAAACCTTAGAGCGCCTGATGCGATTTTTGTTGTTTTTTAATCGTCTTTATGGATCTAATTCCCCACAGCAAGAAACCTACGGTTTCCTGCACTTTCCCTTCTGCGCAGCAAGCTGCGGGGAATTAGACCCATAGACGATTAAAGACCAAATCAAAAAAAACAGCGAAGCATCTGCAGGCACAAAGTGCCATATGCAGCAAAGCTTCTGCTTTGCATACAGCAAGGTTAGAGAGCTTTGCTCTTTAACGTTTAGAGAACTGGAATCTCTTACGAGCTTTCTTACGACCGTACTTCTTAGATTCCTTGATTCTTGAATCTCTAGTAAGCATTCCTGCTGCTTTGAGTACTTTGCGGTTAGATTCTTTGTGGCTAGCAAGTGCTTTGGCTAGAGCCGCAGTGAAAGCGTCTGCCTGACCAACTTTACCGCCACCTTGAAGGTTTACAAATAAATCTAATTTGTCGATATCACCAGTCATCTCAAGTGGCTTGAGTAATCTTTGTTTGAGAGCTTCACGATTACCAAAATATTCTTCAAAACTATGTTTACCATTGATAAGGATTTTGCCCTCACCAGATTTAAGTCTGGCACGAGCGATTGCACGCTTACGTTTACCAGTTACTATTTGATTTTCTTGTGATTTTCTCATTGGGATCCTTTTATGCAGCGGCTAGCTGTGCTTCATGCGGGTGCTCAGAACCAGCGTAGATTTTGAGCTTGTTTATAAGTTGGTCAGAGAGTCTGTTGTGAGGAAGCATTCCTTTGACAGCTCTGCGAATAATTTCAGTTGGTCTTCTTTTGCGAAGACTAGCTAATGTCTCAGTCTTGTGACCACCAATGTAGCCAGTGTGTCTATGGTAAAGCTTATCGCTTTCTTTACTTCCACTAACTTTAACTTTATCAGCGTTAATCACTACTACAAAATCACCACAATCTTGATTTGGTGAGAATTCAGCTTTGTCCTTACCACGAAGTGCATTAGCAACTTCAGTAGCCAAACGGCCCAAGATTTTACCTTCAGCATCAATAATTCTCCAGCTGCGTTCCACCTCTGATTTGGTGAATGTCTTGGTATTTCTAAGTGATTTTGGGAGAGACATAAGCGGTAATTCTAGCAAAAACCTAGCCCCCATACTGGTTTTAAATAGTATCTTCATAATTCCACCCATGCCTTGACCTTTACCATTTTTTGAGATAATTGAGTTTGGGTCTTCATGCTAGACTGGTCTTGTCCTTAAGATCTTTAATTATCTAGAAAAGTGGTAAAGGTCAAGGCATGGGTGGCTATGGTTACAACTCATATAATATTAGACTTCTACAAAGCAGACAGAGCAACTTTGGCTACTAGTGATAAGCTCAAAGCCGCTATCGATTCAGCTTTAGTCAAGCTAGGGGTAGTTCTTAACCAGGATAACTATATTCAATTTGAACCAGAAGGGGTCACTGCAACTGTGATTGCAGATGGTTTTCATTTCAGTATTCACACTTGGCCAGAATTTCACTCTTGCGCAATTGATTTGTACACAAACCGCAAGGCATCGTTTGCTACTGAACTTGCACAAGCGCTAGACAAAGCTTTCATGGCGCAAGAACACGACATGAAAGTATTGAAGCGTAATCCCGTTATTATTGACTAAAGCTAAAACTATCTCTAGTAGGGGGATAATTTGTTGTTGGGAGCTTCTGTAGCGAGGCATTTAAAGTCCGCAAGGACGTGTCCGCAGTTGGCTCTAGCCAATAAGGACTTAAATAACAAAGCTACAGGAGCTATCCAGCAACAAATTAAAATTCGAATGGATCGTAATCGAGGGTATCACCATCTAGTGAGAAACTCTCCTCAGAGAATGGATCATTCCAACCCTCTCTCACTCCAGTCACAGCACCATTGAGAAGACCGGTAAGCATACCAGAGACGCCACCAACAATAGCACCACCAGGTCTACCAACTACATTACCAGCAAGTTCACTATCCATACTGTCAGAGAAATCACCTGCAAGTTGATGCCCTTTGGAAACTCCACCACGGACAAGTCCAGCCACTGCACCAACAGGTAGTCCAATCAATGAGCCAAGTGGTTTGCAAATCCAACAGCTATTGCCATCTTCTTCTGGAGCTAAATTCACTGGTTCTTTTTTGGCTATTACTCTTGGCTTTGAAACTGGCTTCTTAGCTACTGGTTTCTTTGCAGCCTGCGCCTTAGCCTCACGCTTATATTCTTCTTGTTTACGAACACGTTCAGTCTCCGCTTGTTTACGCTGGTCTTCATCTTGTTCAAGGAAGCGACTAATCACCCCAGCCTGAGCTTTGGATGAAATAGCTGGAACTGCTCCAGCAAGAATCACTAAACTAAGTACTAACTTTAAGATCTTTTTCATAGTCCATTATTATAGTCCAAATTGGCTTCCCAGGTAGCCCAAATTGGGCTACCTGGGACGTAGTCGGGATGTCCATTTGTAGAAACCTGTATAATGGTAGCTCGGTTCAGAGGTAAACATGTCTATATCTAAAGTATTAGTAGCTAACCGTGGCGAGATCGCCTTGAGAATTATCCGAGCTTGCAAGGAGCTTGATATCAAAACTGTCGCCATCTATTCAGAAGCAGATGAAGATAGTATGCACGTCACTATGGCTGATGAAGCTTACTGCATTGGTCCAGCACTTAGTTCCAAAAGTTATCTCTCAATCCCAACTATTATAAGCACCGCTCTAACCTGTGGTGCAGACGCCATTCATCCAGGCTATGGTTTCCTTGCTGAGAACGCACACTTTGTTGATGTTTGTAACGAACACAATATCAAATTTATTGGTCCAAGTTCTGATGCCATCAATAAGATGGGTGACAAAGCCACTGCCCGTGAAACTGTCATGGCTGCTGGTGTACCAGTAGTACCTGGTTCTGACGGTTTGGTTGAATCAATTGAAGATGCGATTGAAATTGTTGAGAGCAAAATCAAGTATCCAGTCATCATCAAAGCAACAGCTGGTGGTGGCGGGCGCGGAATGCGTGTCTGCAAGGATAGAGCAGAGCTTGAGAAAAATTTTGTACAAGCACAAACCGAAGCTAAGAATGCTTTTGGTAATGCCGGAGTTTATATCGAAAAATTCATCACTCAAATGAAACATATTGAAGTGCAAGTTTTTGCAGACGCTGCTGGCAACTGCGTGCACATGGCTGAGCGCGATTGCAGTGTGCAACGCCGCCACCAAAAGTTAGTAGAGGAAGCACCAAGTCCAGTAGTTGATGAAGACTTGCGTCAACGAATGGGTGAAGATGCAGTCAAAGCAGCCAAGGCTGTTAACTATGAAGGTGCCGGTACTATCGAATATATTTTTGTACCAGATACTCAAGACTACTACTTCATTGAAATGAACACTAGGATTCAAGTTGAACACTGTGTTACTGAAATGATTACTGGATTTGATTTAGTGCAATGGCAATTGCGTGTTGCTAATGGTGAGAATTTTGATTTTACTCAAGACGATGTTTCAATCAATGGCCACTCAATTGAATGTAGAATCAATGCTGAAGATCCGGGCCGCAACTTTATGCCATGTCCGGGCCATCTGACAGGCTTTATGCCTCCTGGAGGATTAGGAGTAAGGGTAGACACCCACTGCTATACAGATTATTTCATGCCTCCAAACTACGATTCTCTAATGGGTAAGCTCATTGTCTGGGGTCGTAACCGGGAACAAGCAATAAAACGCATGCAAAGATGCCTAGATGAGTTCACAATCACTGGAATCCAGTCTACGATTCCGTTTCACAAGGAAGTTATGGCAAATAAGGTCTTTCAATCAGGCGATGTTTGCACCGATTTCATCGAAAAACACATGCCCATCCCTGTTCTGAATAATTAAAAAAACATTTTTAGTTATTTTGAGCTTGAAAATCATTAGCAGAAAAAGTTAAAATACGTATAGGCGCATTGCCGGTTATCTTATTATGTCGAGAATAAGCACAACTACAGAAGTTACACCAAAAAGACCTGAGAGAAAGTCAGATCCGCAGTTTTCACTTCCGACAGCTGACCCCAGAGAACAATTCCTTTCAGGTATGAAGCATCCCCGCTCCTTGGGTTTGGTTAGTGCAACAACAGGCTCAAAAGCGAAAGAAATGACAGGGGACTCCTTCGCATCAAAGCGTAACCAAGAACTTGATAATGATGATCTGGGCAAACTCTTACATGCTGCAGAAGACTTTAGATCAGAGCATCCAAAAGCTGTTCACGACAACAACGATAGAGACACTGTAATGGTCATGAATCCACTAGAACAGCTTTTTGAAGCCGTGGCAGGAGACCCTGATAGTGACTTCCGTAATTTTGTCATACAGCAGACTAAACGAATGAAAGTTCCGATAGTCTTCCCTGGATGGTCAAACAATCCAGAACTGGAAATGCCAGCAATACCTGTACTTACTTTCTCAGATTCTGTTGAAGAAGATATAGGACGTGAACAAATTGCTAGATATTTATATAAGCTAGCTAGTGAGTATGATTTCAGAATGATATTACCAGAATCAGAATCAAAAGGAGTTTACTGGTCTGTCGGAGATGATGGCAATAGTCCAAGATTTTCTGGTGGTCACCATGTTGCCCCAGCTGGCTTCGACGTTTACGAACATGGTTACGACCTCGGCGTTGGTAATTTTAGGTGGGAGTTTGAGCCTGAGCTAGCGGAAGATGGCAAATTAGTCCCAGTAATCAATAATTATGACAACTACCATGGCTTGGGTGAGCATAAGCTTGCTGTAGTTCAGCATATTTTACCTAGTATTGCGGGTATTGATCACCAAATCCCTGTTCCCGTATTTAGTACATATAGAGACTACTTGAGAGAAGGTATTACAGACGTTGAAGAAGTTATTGACCGTGTTCCTCCTGAAACCCCTCCGGATGTTGAGTTTAGGCTAAGAAAACAAGTACCTTGGATTCTAAGAGACAAACCAAGTCCAGAACTAAATGTTGAGTCATCAATGGGTAGAGGGTTTGATTATGATCGTGGTGTAGGCTTGGTAGTACCTGCAAAATACTTTGCTGCCGAAAAAGAAGATGGAAGGTGGAATGAAGCTTGCGATGATATTCAATCTGCACTAATCGCTTACGCTAATTTACCGGTGAGAGTTGAGAACGCGGACGACACCAGAGCCATCAGACAGAGAAATAAATAAACTCAACTTTACTTTCTCAGCACCCCACTCTAATCACTTTTTATTTTTGCACGCATACTAGGAACAGACCCATGCGATCTTGGTTTCATACCTGCAGATGAGGCTCGAACAACAGACTTCGGTCTGGTAGTCTTAGTAGTACGACTCTTAGGAGCTTGCTTAACAGCAGCAGGCTTCCCTCTTTTAGTTCCTGAGACTTTTGCTTTAGGCACTGAGGCTTTGCTCTTAACAGTAGCAGCTTTTGAAGAAGACCTACCCACAGACCTAGAAGGACTAAATCTATAAGACCGGCTACCAGCACTTGAACTAGTGGAAGAACGTTTGCTACTTATCTCTTGTCTAACTCTAGCTTCCTCTTCTTTAAGTTCAACGACCCTATCAGCAATCTCAGTATCCTGAATTGCGTGAGGTTGTGCCCGCTCTAAACTAGCACGAGTTTCTTTACCCCAATCAAATGCTTGACGCATGGTTTTAGAAACCATTTCTGAGAAATCCACCGGAACTTGACGACGGGCTGGTTCGTTATTCTGCAAGGCATCAAGATAGAAAAGCTTACCGATTGCATTTGCTGCAAGGTTCCAATATGACCAGAACGCTTTGTTACCACCTTCAGCAAACTTACTAATCATATTTGCTGCAGAGCCCACCAGCATAGTCCAACCACTTGCAATATATTGGTTACGTCCAGCTTGATAGTGAACTGATTTAAGTTTCTCAGTTTCAACTCCCATACCGAGCATGTCACGTGCAGAAGCAAATGCTTTGATGCCTGTCGCCATATAGAGAGCTGAACACATTGAAGTGAACAAACCAGTGACCACACCAAGCATACCGCTCTTGCTTGGATCCCAAAGTGAAGCAGGTTTTGAAATCAATTCTCGAGCAGTTTTCTTAAATGCTGACCAAGTACTACGCAGGTTATCACCAAAACCTAAATACTGTGACTTACCTTCAATTGTTTCCAAAGCTGGTAACAAATTATAAGCACCAACCCAAAGTCCACGATAATTGGTAATCTCCTCAGTTGGCGCAATCATGGTCGTAATCGCATCCCCAATCTGAGACCAGCCTAGCAAGTGCTTACCATCTTTGAAAGCGTCATAGGCACCAGAGATTCCAGAAAGTATTCCGATTGCAAGCTTAGCTAACATCGAAGAGGTTCCTTCTAAGCTTTGACGTACACCACTTGATTCTGGTAACAACTGACTTGCAAAAGAAGTCACTGCACAAACTCCACTGGTTACTAAGTGCACAATCTTCCGCGCATCAACCAACATATACTGCAAAGTTTTCTTTTGCTCTGATTCAATTTCCCCCATAGTTTTAATAGCTTGTGGCTGCGCTAAATTAAGCGACTGAATTCCAGCCGCTTCTCTTGAGTCTTCTTCGTCTTGTGCGTTGACAAGTTCTACCGGTTTACTCACCGGAGTCTCTTGATGCACAAGGCTAATAGGCACTGTTGACGCCATAATTTACGCATTTTAGAACTTGCCGCTGAAACTCAATAGCTGCGTTATGCGAGTCCTCATTGGCTACAGCCAACTTCGGACACGTCCTTGCGGACTTCGCAAGCCTTGCTCTTGAGCTCCAGAGACAAGTTCTTCATTATGCATTTACATTTTAGCATAAATTCGTATTTCGAATTAAGGGATTTCCCCTATTTCTAGGGTCCGATTTGGGTCTAGCTTCTTCAAATGCAAGGCATTTGAAGCCCAGAATGGGCGTGTCCGAAGTTGGCTTGAGCCAATGAGGACTCAAATAACACAGCAGTTGGCGAAGATAGGCTCAAATCTAATGATATTTTCTGTGCATGTCTTCTATTAGGCCCTTGGCTCGTTGATTTCCAAGCTTGGCAGCAAGTTGCATATTCTCCCAGGCCTTGTCAAAATCATGCAAATTTTTATAAGTCAAAGCCAAACTAAGGTAAAAATCATCTTTCAGACTAGAATTCTGCACTACTCCAAGACTTTGAGCTTTGGATAGGTAAGCAAGAGCAGCCTTGTAACTTTTGGCACCAATCTTCATGTCAGCAACTTCCATGCAGCGGCGCAGCATATAGTTCTCAAGCCTATCGCTTGCAATCAGTTCTTGATTCTTAGATTTACGTTGTTTAAGTCTATCCAGGTAAGCAAGCCCGGCTTCAAGAATCTTGAACTCTTGTTTGACATCACTACGACGTTGACTGATAGCAATAAAGAAATCTTGTCCCAATCTAAGCGCTCGTGCTTTGTCGATAAGTTTGACCAGCAAGTCCGTTTGGTCATTGATATTGAGAATTTCCACAAGTTCAATAAATTCTGGTTTAAAGTCCTTTGGAATTCGTTTAATATTTTTGTCCACAAAACGCGAAGCTTCTTCGTACTTACCAAGCTTAATCTGTGAGTATGCAAGTAAAG
>JAPPOW010000160.1:8143-14411 GCA_028817775.1 Candidatus Melainabacteria bacterium
CAAGTAAAGTATCTAACTCTGGATCATTTTTACGAATACGCAGCTTAGCTTTCTCAAGAATATTTTGTGCTTTGGCAATCTTGTATTCTTGCAGCAGTTCACGCGCTCTATTGATACTAGAAGATTTGAGAACTAATAGATCAAAGATAAAATAGCAAGTACCTAGTAGCAGGACTAGGACTGAGGCGATGATGATTTTATCTCTGCGGGATGCGATGAACACGAGGGTTATTATAGCAGCATGACTAATAATTAAATACTGATAGCGTTATGGTCGCCTTGCTCCCTGCATATGGAGCTAAAGCTCCATATGCAGGGAGCAAGGCGACCATAAGCCTTCAACCTTTCCGCATCTTCAAAAACCCAACAGTAACAAAATACAACCCAATCAATGCTGAAGCAACAATTGTCATAGTCATTGGGTCAGGCGTAGGAGTGATCACAGCGGCCAAACAAAATGCTCCCAAAACCACATAGCGCCATAGTTTCAGCAAACCTTCAACCTTGACCAAACCCAATTGAGCCAGCGTAATGATCAAGACCGGCAACTGAAAGCTCAAACCACAAATTGACAAAATTGAAAGTTCAAGATTGATAAAGTGCTCCAGTCCATAGCGAGCTTCAACAATATCCTTACCGAAGCCAAGCAAAAAACCAAGCAATGGTGGCAAAGTGAAAAAATAAGCAAAACCCATACCAAGCCAAAACAATAATGGTGAAGTGAACAAAATCGGCGTAATCACTTTGGCTTCATTTTCCTTAAGCCCTGGCTTGAGAAATTCAGCCACTTGATAAAGAACTATTGGCATTGCCAATACCAAAGCAGCATAGATAGCAACTTTGATACTAGTCATCAAAACCTCTCCTGGTTTCAATTGAATAAAACTTGATCCTTCAGGTGCAAGTTGCTGCAATAAATCAATTAAACTAGGAGCATAATTAAAAGCAATGACAAAAACCACAATCAACAAAACGACTGAAACAATAATTCGGTCACGCAACTCTGAAAGATGATCAGTCAAGTCACCAAGTATGCCACCCTCCCGTGCCTTTTGGTAATCTTCGCGTTTGTACTTAGGCTCGGGCATTGGGTATATTTTAGCATCGAAGAATAAGCATATGGTTGCTACGCAAGCTGCATATGGCACTTTGTGCCTGCAAATGCTTCGCTGCTGTCAGCAGGCGGAGCCATAAGCAGGAGCTTTAGCTCCATAAGCAGGGCGCAGCCCATACGCCCATAGAAACTATCTAATACGTTCATGCAAAACCGTAATCAAATTATCACCATAGAGCAAAGTCACGGCATTATGCCCAGAGCTCAAAGACTCTGCTTCACTGAGATTAATCAGAGTAGAAACTTCACCAGACTCACTAGTAAGTTTGTAATCACCACCAGACTTCTCTAATTTAACCGCAAAACTTTGTTTGAAACCAGTATTAATTCTTGAAGCAATCTCAACCTTAACAGTTTGTCCTTGCAAACGCTGCAAAAAACTATTGGCTTCCATCATTTCCTGATCATTAAGTGGCATTGCTTTCCTTTTTGCTCTTCTCGCGAGCTAACCCATAGACAATACTATCGACAATAGCATCCCAACTGGCTTTGACAATATTAGCGTCAACACCAATGGTGTCCCAGGTATCACTAGTGTGCTGACAACCAGTAGTCACCTGTACCTTGGTTACAGCAGCAGTACCGAGATGTGAATCCATGATCCTCACTTTAAAGTCTTGCAGCTGGAAATTATCAATCTCTGGATAGAAGTCTCTGAGTGACTTACGCAGAGCGACGTCAAGTGCGTTGGCTGGACCATTGCCCAGACTAGCAGAGTGATACTCCTTGTCACCGATTTTAATCCGCACAGTAGCTTCTGTTTGTTGACCGTTAAGTACTCTAACATTAGATTCAATAGTCTCAAAAAATGGTTCATGGTTTTCATCAAGCACTTGGCGTACCAATAATTCAAAACTAGCAGCCGCGTTCTCGTAGCTATAGCCTTGATGCTCTAAATCTTTAAGTTTCTCCAGAACTTTAGCAGCAGCAGCCTTGGCAGCAGTATCGTCCTCAAAGTCAAAACCATTATTTTTGAACCAATCAATAATATTACTAAGCCCTGACTGCTCAGAGACAACGATTCTCGTAAAATTACCAACCTTCTCCGGATCAATATGCTCGTAGCTGGTTTTGTCCTTAGCAATCGCACTAGCGTGCAGCCCGCCCTTGTGAGTAAATGCTCGTTCACCGACAAATGGCTGTGACTGATTGAGATTCATATTAGCAATCTCAGCCACTTGCCTAGCTACCTTGGTTAATTCCTTCAAGTGACCTTCTGGCAAGCAAATCAATTTATCTTCGCTATATTTAAGTTCAAGGTTAGGAATAATAGAAAGTAAGTTAGCGTTACCACAACGCTCACCATAACCATTGATAGTACCCTGTACTTGCACTGCACCAGCTCTTACTGCCCTGATGCTATTAGCAACTGCTAAATCACTATCATTGTGAGCGTGGATGCCGTACTGGATTGCTTCGGCTTCGCCTCGCAATGACACGAGCTCCTTGGTGATTTGATAAACGTCTTCAGGCAACGAACCGCCATTGGTATCACAAAGAATCACCCGGCTGGCACCCGCTTGAGCAGCAGTCTCAATAAACTTACGCGAGTAATCAGCATTACTATGATAGCCATCAAAGAAGTGCTCAGCATCAACAAAGACTTCGCGTCCCTCGCCGCACAAATATTCAATACTCTCAGTTAACATCTCAAGATTTTCATCGAGACTAGCACGCATAGTGGTTTCAATCTGCCAAGCTGAACTTTTAGCGACAATACAAATCACTTCAGTTTCAGCCCGCAAAAGAGCCGCCAAGATCGGATCATCCTTGACACTAGTGCCAGCCTTGCGAGTACTACCAAAGGCAGTAAGTTTAGTATTCTCGAGCTTAAGCTTACGTGCTTCAGCAAAAAAATCTATATCCTTAGGGTTAGCACCAGGCCAGCCACCTTCAACATAGGCAATCCCAAGATCATCAAGAATCTCTAAGATCTTGAGTTTATCATGCACACTAAAGGAGATATCGCGCATTTGAGCGCCATCTCTAAGTGTGGTGTCGTAGATTTCAATATTACGCACAAACCCAAGTATAACAAAACTACTGTCATCCTGAGGAGTGCCGTAGGCACTCCTCAGGATGACAATAGAAAAAAGAAAGGGACCCTTAAATAAGAGTCCCTAAATGGTTACCGACAATTTTTAATGGATTTTATTGAGAAGATCCTGACTCAAAGAGTTCATAAGGATCAAAATCAATAAAGTCACCACTCAAACTTGCACTCTCTGGAGATAGTGGATCATCAATACCGATCACCACCCCGTCAATTACACCGCGAAGTAAACCAGTGATGCCACCAGTCACTCCACCAACAACAAGTCCAACTGGAGTACCGATTAAGTTACCAACAAAACCATCACCCATATCATCTGAAATGCTGTCTGAATGCTCAACTGCTTTCGCTGTTGAACCGCGAAGCAAACCCATCACCGCGCCAACAGGCACACCAACGATAGGACCAATGATAGAAAGAGGACCTTTCTCCATTGCCTTAGCTGGTTTAGCAATCACCATAGTCAGAAGTAGCGACATTGCTAGGGGTAAATGTAGTAGTTTTCTCATTTTACGTTCTCCTTTAATTGGTCCTCATGGACCAATAGTCGACAAACTAAGCAGCCCCAAACTGCTGTGTTTAGTTCTGAAGACGTTAATAAGTAACTACTGTTCCTAAAACCTTACTTCATATAGCTCCAAAAGCTTATTATAAGCAAGCAAAGCAGATTTATCTATCCTGCCTTCATCATCAAACAATCTCTCTGTAATATTTTTTGCTACTGCTCCCATGTTGGCATGGAGGACATCACCAAAGTTCTCTTTGATTGAATCAAGGCTATACGAATCGTTACTTGCAGCACTTTTGGTCAATAATACATTCAACAAATTTGCACGATGGGGCTCAGTCTTCTCAGTAAATTGCAATTGAGTCTGCGCATAATCACCTGCAGCAGGCTTAAAGATCAAATGATTCCAGAGTGCATGTTTTAATGAATCTAAATTCCTACGGTTTTGACTATTCGTTACTAAGGAATTTAAGCTATGGTAACCCAGGTGTTCTGCCCCACTGCCACCAACTCTAAATAAACTAGTTTGTAGTTTTGGTCCGCCATCAGTATCTACAATCTGATATAGTCTATCATCAGGGTTTGTTGCAATTGCAGCAAGTAGATCCTGTCTATCTTCTGAACATAGTAGTGACACAGCTCTGCCGAGCCAAGCAACTAATGGCTTAGCTGCTGTTTTTAACTCTTCTCCAGGCTGAATTTTTTCTAGTAGTGGATTTAGAACCTGGCTTAGACCTGCACTGACAGCAGAGCCAAGACTGTTCTTGTTTGCGATATTAAATGAATTCATAGAGCTGATCATAGCACCTGCAAAAGTAAAAAGTCTCTAGACGAAATCACCTAGAGACTTTTTGAATCATTCTTTGAAACTAACTAAGCAGCTGCTGCAGTTTGAGCATGCTTAACGAAACCATCAGGAATAAGTTGGTAACCACCACCGTAAACGGTTTTGATGTACTTCTTATCGCCAGTTTCGATTCTAGATCTAAGGTGACGGATGTGAACACGGATAGTATCAACATCATCCTCTGGAGAGTAGCCCCAAACTTCCTTAAGCAAAGTACCAGGACTAACAGTTTGACCATGGTTTTGCATTAAGCAGTGAAGAACTTCAAACTCAATTGGAGTAAGTCTTAAAATTCTGTCGTCAATTTTGATCTCACGAGACTCTGGCATCAAAGTGATATCGCCAGCGTGAAGGATCTCTGGGATTGACTGAGAAAGAGTGATAGAACCAGCTCTACGAAGCAGCGCTCTAACACGCACGAATAACTCAGCAAGCTCAAACGGCTTAGTGAGGTAGTCATCAGCACCAGAATCAAAACCAGTAACTTTGTCCTCAGTACGGCTCAATGCTGTAAGCATAAGTACTGGGATATCCTTAGTTTTGTCATTCTGACGAAGTCTTTGACAAGCAGTGAACCCATCAAGATTAGGCATCATCAAATCAAGGATGATGAGGTTTGGTGGGTTTTGTTGGATTAAAGCCAAGCCATCGATGGCATTGTCAGCTGATTCTACAGCATAACCCTGCATCTCTAGGTTAGATGTAACCAGCTCTAGGATTGCTGGGTCGTCATCTACTACAAATATTCTCTGTTGATTTTCATTCATAATACAAAGGATTTTAGCAAGAAAATATAAAAAAATGCAATACATAATAAAATTATTTCCTAATTTCTTTATATTTCGTATTGACCTATGCATATCGGGGTATCGGACACGCTGTAAAACGCAGTTTTACTAGACGGGTCCTTAATAAAAGATTGTGACCGCATATAATGCGTGTCACACTTGGATGAAATTATTGACTTCAAACTAGGACTTTGGGGTATAGTAATAGTATCAAATGATACTATCATGCATCAGCCAAGCTACCAAATCACTAGTAATATCAACAATTTTGTTGCCAAGGTCTCTGAAATTATTGGCAAGATTAAATCAGAGCATTTAAGTACCAGTAGCCCTCAATTAAGAAAAAGAAACCGCATCAAGACCATCCAGGGCTCACTTGCTATCGAAGGTAACTCATTGAGCGTCGAACAAGTGACCGCGGTTATTGATGAACAAACAGTACTTGCCCCAATCAAAGATATAAAGGAAGTTCAAAATGCAATCACTGCCTACCAAGAAATTCCAAACTATAAAGTCAACTCAAGTAGGTCATTACTCAAAGCGCATAAGTTTATGATGCAAAGTTTAATTCCTTGCGCTGGTCAATTACGCAGTGGTGATGTTGGAATTGTCAAAGGTTCACAAGTTGCTCATGTTGCTCCCCCAGCCAAAATGCTCGACAAACTTATGACGCAGCTATTTGACTATCTCAAACATAGTAAAGATCATGCATTAATCAAAAGTTGTGTCTTCCATTATGAATTTGAGTTTATTCACCCATTCACTGATGGCAATGGTAGATTAGGTCGCCTCTGGCAAACCGTCATTCTTTATAACTACAATGAAATTTTTGAGTTTGTGCCGGTGGAATCTTTGATTAAACTCAAACAACAAGAATATTACAAAGTACTAGAAAGATGTGACAAAGCTGCTGACTCAACTTTGTTCATTGAATTCATGCTGGAAATTATTCTTGAAT
>JAPPOW010000084.1 GCA_028817775.1 Candidatus Melainabacteria bacterium
ATATAGTACAGCTTCTTCAACCAAAACCAAGTCATACTTACCAGCTTCTGCAACCGATTTGATAGTTGATTTAATTTTCTCTTCTATGTTCTTACTCTTCTTAGCACTTTCTTCTTCAAGCTTCTTAGCCTCGGGCTCAATTTCAAGACGCATCTGTTCAGCTAACATCTGCAACTCAGTTTGAGTTTTGTTCTGCTCCTTAGCTTGAACAATCTTTTCGCGCTTAGCTTGGATTTTTTTGTTGATATCAGACTCAGCCTTGGCAATATCCTGAAGCAAATTCTGGGCTGCTGGATAGCTCTGAATGATTTTGGCAGAGTTGACAGTGGCAACTTTAAGCCCCTCAGCCCCTACTGGAAGAAGGATTGCTGATAATACGAGGCTACACAAAAGATTTTTGGTGAATTTCATAGGCATTATTATATACTATTTGGTATGTCTGGATTACGACTACTAGCACTTCTCTCGATTCTATTTACGGTCTCTTGTAGCCGCAATGAATTAGGCACTGGTAATATGATCAGTGGACCTAAGGTAACAATTTACTTCACCAAAGCCAGTGATGAGCTTGGAGTGGTGCTAATTCCAGTAGTTCGCAAAATTCCTAAAGGCAAGACTGCCTATGAAGTGGCGATGCAACAATTATTTTTAGGGCCAACGGAAGTAGAAAGAGCCCAACAACAACTTAATACTGAGGTGCCCGAAGGCTCACGTTTAATTGATCTTGAAGAAAGTTCACGTGAAGTCAAGATCAATGTCAGCTCACGCTTTATTTATGGTGGCGGCTCTGAAACAATTCAAGTCAGATTTAGACAACTGCGCGAGACTGCTTTGACCCTCGCCAAGGGCAGACCTGTCTACCTATATATAGATGGCGCTAAAGCCAAGATGTTAGGTGGTGAAGGACTTGAAGTACCACAACCACTTGGTAAGAAATTAGACTAAGCAACCTGTCATCCTGAGGAGCCTTAGAAAGGCAACGTCAGGATCTCAAGATGACAGCAACGAGATCCTGACGTCCCCTTCCTCGCTTTACTCGCGCAGGGCCCTCAGGATGACAACAAGTAAACTCAACTCACTTGAACAAAGCCAGACTTATGCTCAGCAATTTGCCGAGGAACTTAGCAGCTCGAAACACGATACAGTAATTTTATTCTACGCAGAAATGGGAGCGGGCAAAACGACTTTGATTGCAGAATTAGGCCGAGCTCTTGGCATGCAAGAAAGAATCACTAGTCCTACTTTCATTGGCATGAATGAGTACCATAATAGTGATATGAGTTTCTATCACTATGATCTATACCAGGTAGGGATTAGCTTAGAAGATTTTGCAGAAATTTTGGAGCAAGATGGGCATAAAGTTATAGCCATCGAGTGGGCTGAAAATCTTGATGAGGCAGTTTTGCAACTTATTAAGAACAAGGCCAATTTGATTAAAATCAAAATCGATCTTGATGGTGAAACTAGAGTAGTTACTAGAACTTGATGAAAGTATTAGTCACAGGAGCCAACGGATATATCGGACAAAGGTTAATTGTCGCCCTACTTGAACAGGGCTACGAAGTTTTGGCTTTGGTTAGAGATCCTAGTCGTTTTGATAATAATAAATTTAATGGCAAAGTTGAATTAATTCAGGGTGACTTACTTGAGAATATCAAATTCCCAGAGGAAATTGATATTGCCTACTATTTAGTACACTCAATGAGCAGCACTCGAAATGATTTCTTCAAGCTTGAAGAGCAAGCAGCTAGTAATTTCACCAAAGCTATCAACCAAACCAAATGCAAACAAACCATCTATCTTGGTGGAATCAGTAATGATGAGAAGCTGTCCAAACACCTAAGCTCAAGACTAAATGTAGAGCGCGTACTAGCTCAAGCCAAATGCCCACTCACCGTGCTTCGAGCAGCAATTATCATAGGCTCAGGCAGTGCAAGTTTTGAAATGATTCGTGACTTGGTAGAGAAACTACCGGTGATGCTTACTCCACGTTGGCTTGATACCCGTTGTCAACCAATTGCAGTAGCTAATGTAATTCAATATCTTACTGGTGTAATTCTCAAAGAAGAGACTTATGGCAAGGTATTTGATATTGGTGGTCCTGATGTACTAACTTACAAACAAATGTTACATGGTTACGCTGTAGAACGTGGACTCAAACGACTAATGATTCCGGTACCTTTTCTCTCACTCACTATCTCTTCTTTTTGGTTGTATATCATCACCTCAACCAATTTTGCTCTAGCCTCAAGCTTAGTTCGCAGTCTAACCAATGAAGTAGTTTGTGAGAAACACGGCATTAAGGATATAGTACCGATTGAAGTTTACAGCTACCAAGTTGCGCTGCAACGCGCGCTCTATGTGGTTTCCCAGGACCGAATACTCTCTAGTTGGAAGGATTCTTTTGTTGCTGGCAAGATCAAGAAGATGGATCAATTCTTTGAACAGGAAGTGCCTCGTCATGGTGTTCAAGTTGATAGACGTGAGATTGAATTTGATCGAGATTTAGATGAAGTAAAAACTAATGTTTGGTCAATTGGCGGCGAGCGCGGTTGGTACTATATGGACTGGGCTTGGGAGCTACGTGGCTTCATTGACAAAATTTTTGGTGGTGTCGGCTTGCGCCGCGGACGTAGGGATACAGCCAAACTCAAACCTGGCGACGCACTAGATTTCTGGCGAGTACTAAGTCTTGATGATGACCACTTAGTGCTCTATGCAGAGATGAAATTACCAGGTGAGGCCTGGTTAGAGTTTCATTTCAAAAAACTTGATAATGGCAAAAATTTATTGATTCAACAAGCTACTTATAGACCTCATGGTTTGTGGGGTAGATTGTATTGGTATATGCTACTGCCAGTTCATTTCTTTCTATTTGGTGGCATGGCAAAAGAAATAACGAAATTCCAAAAACCTCTATAGACCTCAAGTCTGCTCTAAGAGCTTCAGATGCAAGGCATTTGAAGTCCGCAAGGACGTGTCCGAAGTTGGCTGTAGCCAATGAGGACTCAAATAACACAGCAGCTGGAGCTATTAGAGTAGACTCGCAGCATACGCAGAAGACCAAGCCCATTGAAAATTGTATCCTCCAAGCCATCCAGTAACATCAACCGCCTCCCCGATAAAATGAAGCCCCGGGACCTTCTTCACTTCCATATTCTTAGAACTTAATTCTTTAGTATGAATTCCACCGACTGTAACTTCAGCCTTGGCAAAGCCTTCTGTGCCTTTCGGGCTGACTCGACAATA
>JAPPOW010000088.1 GCA_028817775.1 Candidatus Melainabacteria bacterium
CTCTAGACCCGAAACTTATATCGATAATTACCCTGCTTTCTTTAAATAAATATGTACAGCGCCGTCCTGGCCTATGCTTAAGATTTTCTGCTGAGCCAAGAAATTAGCTGTTTCTATAGTAAAATTAGCAAAGCTAGCTATGAAAGAGTTATTTAGAACCGGCGGTAAGATTACAGAAATCACAATCAGAGATGAAATGAAGCAGAGCTTTATTGATTACGCAATGTCAGTCATTGTCAGTCGTGCTCTACCTGACGTGCGTGATGGACTCAAGCCGGTACACAGACGTATCTTGTACGCAATGCATGACATGGGCATGTATCCTGACAAAGCATTCAAGAAATGTGCTCGTATCGTTGGTGAAGTGCTGGGTAAATACCACCCGCATGGTGATACTGCGGTCTATGATTCATTAGTTCGTTTGGCACAACCATTTAGTTCACGCTATACGCTTGTTCGTGGACACGGTAACTTTGGTTCATTGGATGATGGACCAGCAGCAATGCGTTATACCGAAGCTAAACTTGAAAAAGTTTCAGTCGACTTCCTTAAGGATATTGAATCTGAGACTGTTGACTTTGTTGATAACTTTGATGGTTCACTTAAGGAGCCTAAAGTTCTTCCTTCCAAGATCCCTGGTCTATTAGTTAACGGTTCTACTGGTATTGCAGTTGGTATGGCAACCAATATCCCGCCACACAACTTAACTGAAGTAATGAATGGGGTGATTGCTTTGATTGATGACCCTGAGATGGATTTCAAAGCAATGAACAAAATTATCAAGGGACCTGATTTCCCATCTGGCTGTACTATCGTTGGTACCAAGGGTATTGTTGATGCCTTTACTACCGGCAAGGGTAGCATCACTCAGAAAGCTAGTTACAAAATTGAAGAAGTTGCCAAGGGCAAGAGCTCGTCGCAGACTGCAATTGTAATTACTGAGCTGCCTTATTTAGTTGGCGCTGAAGCTTTCATTACCAAGGTCGCTGACCTTGTGAAGAACGAACGCATTACTGGAATTGCTGATGCTAACGATGAGTCTGGTCGTGATGGTACTCGTATCGTCATTAAGCTGAAACGTGATGCTAATCCACAAGTAATTGTCAACAACTTACTTAAATTCTCACAGTTGCAACAGAACTTCTCAACTAATATGGTTGCACTAGTCAATGGCAAACCTAGACAGCTTGGTTTACTCGACATACTCAAAGAATTTATTGAGTTTAGAGTTGAAGTTATCACTCGCAAGGCTCAATTCGATTTGAAGAAAGCTGAAGCTCGTCACCATATAGTTGAAGGTTTATTAATTGCAATTGCTGATATTGATGCCGTGATCAAACTCATCAAGAAATCCAAGACTACTGAAGAGGCGCGTGAAGGCTTGATGAAGAAATTCAAACTCTCTGAAAAACAAGCTAGTGCAATCCTCGATATGCAGCTACGCCGTCTGACAGGCTTAGAGCAAGAGAAACTCGAAAAAGAGAAGAAAGAACTCGAGAAAACCATCAAATCCTTACAGAGATTGCTTTCTAGCCGCAAACTTATTCTTGCTGAAGTCAAGAAACAATCAGAAAAAGTTATCGAGCAATATGGTGATGAGCGTAGAACCAAGATCACCAAGAAGGGTACTGATGAGATGTCAATGGAGGACCTTATTGCTGATGAGAAGATGGCGGTCTTTATTACCAAGCAAGGTTACGCTAAGCGTATTCCGTTGGTAACATTTGAACGTCAGCGCCGTGCAACCAAGGGCAAAGGTGGTATCAAGACTCGTGACGAGGATGATTTACTCCATTTCTTTGTCACTTCAATGCATGACACCTTGTTATTCTTTACTGACAAAGGACAGGTTTACAGTACCAAGGTTTATGAATTGCCAGAAGGTTCTAGGCAAGCCAAGGGGCAAGCACTAGTCAACTTCATTAGTGTTAAGGCTGATGATGAGATTACTGCAGTAATCCCGACCCGTGATTTTGATGAAGGCACTTACCTCAGTATGCTAACCAAGCACGGTACTATCAAGAAAACTAGCTTGGCTGATTTTGCCACTGTACGCAAGTCGGGCATCATTGCTATCGGGCTCGACAAGGGCGATAAGCTCAAATGGGTCAGAATCTCCAATGGCGACAAGAGCTTCATTTTAGGTACCCGTGATGGTATGGTGATTCGTTACTCAGAGGATGACGTCCGCGCGATGGGCAGAGTCGCTAAAGGAGTTAAAGCTATTTCATTACGTGAAGGTGATGAGCTTGTAGGCTTTGATGTAGTTGATTCAGGCGATGAAGATGTGAATCTTCTTGTGATCACTAATGATGGTTTTGGTAAACGCATCAAAATTGGTGAGTTTAGAGTTCAAGGTCGTGGTGGACTTGGTTTAATCGGTACTAAGTTCAAGACTCCTAAATCTAAGCTAGCTACTATTAGAGTAGTGAGCCCAGAAGATGAGTTTGTAATTGCTACCCAAAATGGAGTGGTAGTCAGACAGAAGACTGGTGACATCAGCTTCCAAAGCCGCATGGCTACTGGCTCACGCGTAATCAAGCTTGGAGATGAGGATGAAGTTGTATCTATCAACCCAATCATTGATCCAGAGAATGATGAAGCTGTGAAATCTGCTGCTGAAATTGAAGCAGAGGGTTCTGAGCAGTTAGCTCTTGCTGGTGCTAAGAAGAAGGATAAAAAATCAGAAGAGCTTGAGTTACCTCCTGATGATGAGCCGGTTGAAGAGCTTGAATAAATTTTGCCTCAAATCTCGCATCTAGGCAGCAAGCTACCGAGTTTTAATTGCTCGATTTGTCGTTTTCTTCGAAAACGAACCGGCAAAATTGGGGTTCTCTCTCGCCTCATCCAGGGAGCGAGCTCCCTGGTTTTCGGCTACGTTCGAATAAACCTAGGCGACTAGAGCGTTAGATAAGGTCTCAAGGGCTGATGTAACAGTCTTAGCGAAAGACTCAATCGAGCTTGCAGTTCTAGAAACTCTTGCATGGGGGTTTTGAAAGAAATCTGTAGTATTTTCCTGTTGTGGTAATTGTTGAGCTTGATCTAGAAGCTCTTCCGTCGCATGAACCATATGAAGTGCGGCTTCCGTCTGACCTAAATCTACAGCAAGCTCGTTTCTTTCATGAGGATCTTGAGCATGTCCTGCTAGTCCATAATTAGGCCCAACTGTTCTGTTTCTCAGGTCTCCGCGTATTGCAGCCAGCTGCTCCCTTGCACTAGTTAGATCTTGTATATTTCTTGA
>JAPPOW010000066.1 GCA_028817775.1 Candidatus Melainabacteria bacterium
CATCTATTCTTTTACAATAGTAAAATTTAGAAGGCATCTTCAAGGTTTTTGATACCTTAATTGGAACATTGTACTTCTTTTTAAACAGACCATTTCTAATTGTTTTGTCTTTAGGTAAACTTGGTTCAAAACACACTCCTTTATCCCAAGCATTGCCAATACAGCCTTGCTCGTCACAAAAAGTAGCCCTATTTCTTCTGTCATATTTTTTGTTGGGAGAGTACCTACCTACTATTGTAAATTGACTTACATCATTATGGATATACAGAGATAGCCTTTCATCAGTGGAGAGCTTTAATTTTTCACCAATGCCTTTTAAGGCCGAATCAGCTATAGTATCAATTGTTTCAGATACATATTTAATCATTTCAAGATTGTTATTGCCAAGATTTTCTATGTCTTTTTCTAACGTCGCAATCTTATCTCTCGATTTTAATAGCTCAGCTTTTACTTCTTTATATTTAGGTTCAATGAAGATGAAGTTTGCAAACTGATGTTTAGGGTCGTATCCGCACAACGCACGTTTTGGTTAAGAAAAATTGCCGACGCTAATCTTCTTTTGTATCCGCAAAAAAGATCACTCTGAAGATCTTTTTTGCTAGTGCTCTTACCACTCCGTTTCATGCAGCTTTGCTGCATAGCGGGTCTCTAGACTCCGCAATTTTGTGCATCAGTTTTCTCACGTCCCGCGAAACCCACGCCCGAATCCAGGAGAAGTAGTGTTCGAATCCCACCCAGAGCCGTAAAAAAATAGGAGAGGTCCTAAGACCTCTCCTATTTTTTAATGGCTCCCGGGGTGGGATTCGAACCTACGACCGATCGGTTAACAGCCGATTGCTCTACCACTGAGCTACCCGGGAATATGCCCAGACGAACTAAGCAGAGTTATAATATCACGCAATCAATATTCATCCCAGATTAGTCCGTTAAAATCTCTTTAAAATTGCCAAAACCATTGAAATATCAGGCTTTTTGACTAATCCAAGCGCCCTAGAACACGCAACCGGTTAAAAATCAGCCTTCTGCAACCAATAAATTAGCTAGAAATGTCAAAGAAATTCAAATATAAATTTGATACTTTGCTTAGATTACGCAAGATTTTGAAGGACCTTCAAGAGTCCAAGCTCGCGCGTGCAACACAAGCACACAAAGAAGTAGAGGACAAAATCAATAAGCTCAATGACAAACAACATCAGACATACGAAGAAATGATTGATAATTTAGGGGATACTTTTTCCCTCATTGATCAGCAAAACCAAGAAGCTTTCAACTATATGATCATCGGTGAACGCTCCAAAGAAGCAGTCAGACTCGCTAAACGTGAGAAGGCTCGTAAGGTAGAACATGAGCGCTTTATCGAGTATGCAATCGCCCACAAAGCACTAGAAAAACTCAGAGATAAAGCATATGAGCTAGCCCAAAAAGAGCTTCTCGCTGAAGAAATGAAGCAGATAGACGATCTAGTCATAAGTCGTCATCGGGTCCAAGATAAGTAATGATTCCAGAAGTTACAAGTTCAGAAGCAGTTTCTTTCGTCGACGCGCTCGCGGCCCGTGAAAACGGTACAGATTCAAACTATGATGTCGACAAGAACTACGAAACAGTTAGCCAAGAGCACAATGCCTCTCAATCCAAGAAGCACAATACCGGCAATCCCAATGCCCAGGAGGCTCAGGACAAGAAGCCAGAGCATGAATCTAAAGCTGATCCTGTCAAAGTTAAAAAAGCAACTAAGGAAATCACAGACAAAGTTAAAAAAATAAGCAAGGGCGAAGCCAGTGAAGAAGTTTCAGAAACAGATGAAGTTGAAATTGATGAAGAGCTAGAAGCTGTCTACCTCTTACTTCTCAATATCATTGATACTAGATTGGATCAAGCTGTTGAAGATGTCACTGCAGGTATCGCACGTATCAACCTTAGTGTAGAAGGTGCTGTCGACAAAATTATTGCACAAACAGAATTAATTGATGCTACTAGAGATCTTGCTCTCAAAATTCAAGCAATCGCTCAAGAATTGCTTGGAGATAGAATTGATATCCCTGATCTTGATATTGATATTGATTTAGCATTGCTTGAAGATATCCATGCTGATATTGATACTATGATTCAGGACTATCAAGAAAGTTTTGATCCAGAGCTTTATATAGAATTCGATGCTAGCGCTACAGATGAAACAATCACAGTTGGAGAGAAGCTTCGTGGGCTAGTTGATATTGCCAAAACTGAAGAAGTTCAAGTGGTTGAAATCAAAGATGAACAAGTTAGAGTTGAAGACAAACGACCTGTCAATCCACTAGAATTGCAAGTTCAGTATGGACCTGAGAAAGTTGATACTGAAACAGGTTTGGACAGAGCTCAAAAAGTAGTCTACGAATTACCAGTAGCTAAAGATACAGACTTTAAAGTCAAAGAAGATATAACTATCAAAACTGATGAACTTGAAATCGATGAAGGAATCAACTTAGGTGAAGCTGTGCGTATTGAAGCCAAGAATGCTAGTGAAACTAAGGTCGATATCAATGCAATCAAAGAAGAAATTGGTTTTGAGCGTGGTCCTATTGGTCCAGAGAGACCAAGGCTAGTGATGCAGGATACTAATCGTAAGTTTGAAGGTGTTGATGACGCTGAAATCATTGATGCTGAAGCTGAAATGCCAGTCGAAGATTTGATGGCTGATAGCTCCTCTGCAGATTCTACTGGTGGTGAGGCTTTGCTTGGCTCTCAGCAAGAAGTGCAGACTACTAATGTAGTTAAGATGCCTACAAGAACAGATACCGTCAAGCCAATTGATATCTCTGCTTATGTGCAAGAACAAGTAAGCGAATTGCCAAAGAATTCTAGACAAGAGATTAAGCTACAGTTGAATCCAGAAAGTCTTGGCAAGATTGATTTGACTATCAGTAAGAATGAAAATAATGAAGTTTCAATTCGAATGATGTTCCATGATGCCAAAACTTTGACTCATCTCAAGACAGATCTCAAGGACAATCTAGTTGAACTCAAAGAAGCGCTCAAACTTAAGAACTTAGATTTAAGTAAGTTTGAGGTTGGTCAATCTAAATCCTCAAGCACTGCTTATGATAGCCAGCAGCAACAATCAGAATCTTACAATGAAGCTCGTGATGAGCAGAAGGACCGTCTGCTTAATACCACACCAGAATGGTTAGGTATGGCAGAAGATATTAGCTTTGAAGAAGTACAGGAGAATATTTAATGCCAGATATTGGATCAATTTTAGGT
>JAPPOW010000127.1 GCA_028817775.1 Candidatus Melainabacteria bacterium
CTCCAAAGCTACTGCTACTGCTAATTTCTCCCTTGAGTGCTTCCACTACATCCTTGCAGATAGTAAGACCAAGCCCAAGACCTGCAATATTTTCAGTTTTAGGGTTCTTTGCTCTAAAGAACCTTTGGAAGACTTTTTCGTTCTCCTCTTCAGTCATACCGATACCACTATCATGGACTGAGAGGGAGAGTCTCTGATTCTCTGTATCATTTTCAACCTTAGATTTAATTTCACCACCATCAGGAGAGTATTTGATGGCATTAATAAGCAGATTCTCTATTACTTGACGTATTAGTTTACGGTCACCATCAATTAAAGGATAGCCTTCATCTGGATAGTCGAAGGTAAACTGATGAGCTTTGTGCAATGGTGAAAGACTTTCTACTACGTACTTGGCAATTTCCCCAAGGTCCAAGCGTTCAACATTTACTACCCAACCTTTGGTGCTAGCACGGTTAAGTTGCAGCAGGTCATCAATCATTCTTGAGAGTCGTCCGCCCGCTGATTGAATTTGTTCACTTGCTTCTCTAATTAATTCTGGTTTGATTTCATGACGCTGCAGAATATTACTAAAGCCCATGATACTTACTAGTGGAGTGCGTAGTTCGTGAGAAACATTATTAATTAACTCGGTGCGAGTTTTGTTTAACTCAACTAGTTGTTGGTTTTGTTTCTCTAATTCGGCAAGTCTTTCTAAACTTGCTTCTAGAAAGCTTTTGAGGTTATTAAAGATTGAATTGGAAATATCCTTGATCTTGAGTTTGGAATCAGGGTTTTGGTTTTGTGGCAAAACTATATTATGAATGAGAATTGCAAGTTGATCCATAAAGGACCAGAGTAATTCAAAACTTTCTTTTTCAACATTGCCCTGAGTTTTGACGTAGGCAAGTCCCAATATACGTTCACTATTCTCAATGGGAAAAATGATTTCGTTCTGCGAAATTTGCTTGGGCTCCTTGTGGAGGAAGATGCTTTCAATGACTTCCCTACCAAAGAAATCAGAACCAGCTAATTGATCTATACCTTGTTCATGGTTAATATCGAGTTCATCAATCAGATGGATCTCAACTTCCATGATTTCGGTATATTGAATTAGGGATTCTTTGACCTTGTTGACTATTTCATCAATGCTTTTGAGCTCTTCAATAACCTTAACCAGGTTACGTAACCAGTGCCAGTTAATAGATTTTTGTTCGTGTTCAATCATCAAAGTCTTTGCTAGAATAATAGCGTAAATGATCTTCTTTATACTATTGTCATTACTGATTTCACCAGTTTCAGCAAAGCTGAATAATAGTTTTGAAGCTAATCAAACCCAGTATGGTGCTGCGGTGAAATTGGAGCGTTTTCCGTCCAAGACTGGTTACACTGGTTATGCTAGTTACGACTTGAGTAATGATTGGCGGCTCAAGGCATTCTTTGTTAATAACAGAGTCAAATCAGAGCATTTGGTGCCACGTAAAGATCAGGCGAAGTTATCGCGTAGTGAAGTGCGTGATTGGGCGATGAAGATGTTTGCTCCAGCCAATAGGGGACCTTATCGTCGTAAGATTGCACAACATCGCGTTGAGGGACATTTCTTTGATAGAGGTTTGATCGCTTACGAATACTTTATTGTTAATAAGGCTACTCAGGGTTACAAAAGTGTCAAAGTTTTATTCTATGAAAAGGGGCGGGGTTACTCAAGTATTAATCCCAAGGCATATCTATGACTGAGACTTTAGTATTAGTGCATGAGCTTGATCGCGGGCAGCTTGATGCCAGTATGGAGCGTTTGGCTCAACTTGGAGACTTCTCTAATTTAATTGCCTATGACTTAGAGCAAGTTCAGACAGAGCAATTCCCAGAAGGTGCCAAAACTTTAATTATGCACCTTTCACTTGATAATGAAATTGATACCCATAGAGAGCTGTCTTTATCATTGCTAAAGCAGTCAGTAAGCCAGCTTAATCCATACAATAATATAGCTAAAATCTTTGATGATAAATATTTATTTTATGCGCTGATGGTTGCTAATGCAATGGCTCAGCCTGGTACTTGCTTGATTGAGCGTAAGGCTGATACTAGCAAAGAATTGAAGCGAATTTTTAAACGTCCAAGTAAATTTGTAGTCAAACCAAGATATGGCACTGAAGGGCATGATGTTTTGACCACTAATGATTTTCAGCAAGCATTGCAGCACTTAGATAAAATTCATGCTTATGATGATGCTTTGGTCCAGGGTTTTGTAGAGTATGACACAGAGTTCAAAGTACTTTATTTAGATGGTAAGTTTCATGCACAAAAAGAACTCAGTTCAAGTTTGCAACTATTATTAGATGAGTTTTTAGCAATTTTGGATGATTATGCTAAACGCAATCACTTACAGATGCCAGAGATCTTTAGTTTAGATATTCTGGAAACCGGTTCTAGCTATCTTATTCTTGAAGCAAATATTCGACCAGCAGCTATTCATTCTTTTTAGCATAAGCATCTATAAGTTGATCGTAACGTTTATCCTCATGATATTTTTTGCTTAATTTGAGTGCCACTTGGTGAGCCTCGTCGTATAATTTGCGTCCCAGTGCAGCTTCAAAGTAGTAAGCTTGAATTATTTGAGCATTTGGATAGAGTTTAGCGTAGTCTTTTGCAAGTGGGTAGAAGGATTCATGTTCTTGAGCATGTAATAGGCTCAAGAGTAATTTGGCGCTATAAGGATTGCGAGCTGCATCATGTTTGATTTTTTGCAAAAAGCCTTGCTTGAATGCTGCTTCTTTGACATGTATATAAAGCTGGATATTAGTTTGTAAATTTTCAGGATCATAGAGAAATGCAAGGTTGAGATGATCAAGAATTGCATTTCTGCCGCCAAATTGTTTATGGTACATAGCTTTGGACAAGATTCCAGAGGCTATAGATTTACTGCGATTATATGAATATTTATCACGTAAATAAGTTCTGGGCTTGGCTTGAGTATGAGCTTTGATGTTTTCTTTTTCTTCAAGTCCTATCACAAAGTCACTAAAATCTTTGAGTACTTGCTCTTGGATTTCTTTATTGGCTTTGAAGTTTTTACTTGCTGGATGATGATAGTACTGTAGTAATTGATAACGCCAAACTTGCTTAGCACCAATATCATCTATTGAATTAATGGTATGAGTCCAGAGGCTCTCTCCATTACGCCAATCTAAGCTCTTGATCCAGGATCTAGTTCCAAGTGTAAGTACTATTAAACTGAGTAATAA
>JAPPOW010000050.1 GCA_028817775.1 Candidatus Melainabacteria bacterium
TATTCGGAACCACTATTACTTTCTTTATGTCTAGACCATCCAAACGTCTTTTAAGCTTGTCATTTGCAAGCGCAACTTGCTCCAACTCATCTTTAGAAAGCTCCTTAGAAACTTCCATAACATCAACCTTCTTACCTTTAAGTTGTAGTACCAAATTAAAAGTATTTTGCTCTATATATTTCGCTTCAAATTTTGGCCAAGCTTCCAGATGAACGGATTTCACCAAATCTGGCTCAGTTTTTCCTAAGACATATAGATGCCATAATTCTTCAGCCAGATGCGGTGTGAATGGCGCTAGTAACTTGATAAATTCCTTGAGCTGGCTTGCAAGCACTGACTTGTCCTCATCATCCATGCCTGTTTCCTCTTTAGCGTTGAGATATTTATAAGCTGAATTAACAAACTCTGTCATACGAGCAATTGAAGTATTAAAGCTATTACGACTAGGATCTAGATCCTCACTAACTGCCTTGAGTGCAGCGTGGAAAGCTCGCACTAAGTTTTTATTCTCATCTTTAAGTGAAGCAAAGTCAGGAGCATTGTCGGACTGGATTGCCACGTCGCTACGCTCCTCGCAATGACGATATATTTGTGCAAACAAACGCCAAACACGATTAACAAACCGATACTGTCCTTGTGCCCCTTCTTCAACCCACTCTACCTCAGCATCAACTGGAGCCGCAAATAAAATAAATAAGCGAGCAGCATCCGCACCAAACTCATCAAAGAAATCGTTAGTACCAACAACATTACCCTTGGATTTTGACATCTTGGTAATCTTGCCTTCCTTCTCTGAATACTTAACCACCATGCCCTGAGAAAGCAACCTTGTAAATGGTTCGTCAAAACCAAGCATGCCACAATCACGCAAAGCTTTAGTAAAAAAGCGTGCATAGAGCAAGTGCAAAATAGCATGCTCTACACCACCAACATACTGATCAACAGCAAAAACCTTTGACTTCTCAAACGGTTTCTCAAGATTAGCAGCATCTGGATAACGCATAAAATACCAAGATGAACACATGAAAGTATCCAAGGTATCAGTGATGCGCTTAGCCTTACGTCCATCTGGCAAAATGATATTAAACCAATCAGGACTATTTTCCAAAACTGAACCAGCTTTGGATTTAGCAGCAGCAAAGTCAATATCAAGCGGCAACTCAACTGGCAGTTGCTCATAATCAAGTGGCACAAGCTCACCATCTTCAGTTTCAGCAAGTGGGATCGGGCAGCCCCAATAACGCTGCCTGCTAATCAACCAATCACGCAGGCGATATTTAATTGTAGATCTAGCAAAGCCTTGCTCTTGTCCAAAGTCAACGATTTTAGTTTTAGCAATTTCATTATCAAGACCATCAAAATCTTTACTGTTAAGTAATTTGCCTGGATCACCATAAGCAGCTTGATTCAAATCAAACTCATCTGGACTTGAGATCACTTCTTTGATTGGCAAATCAAAAGTCTTAGCAAACTCCCAGTCACGCTGGTCATGAGCTGGTACTGCCATTACGGCTCCAGTACCATAATCAACCAGAGCGTAATCAGCAATCCAAACTGGAATTTTTTCACCAGTGTATAGGTTAATGCAATAGGCACCGGTGAAACAACCTGTCTTCTTTTGCCCCTCAGCCGTTCGTTCAATCTCAGTCTTAGTACTGGTTTGCTTGATATAGTCCTCAACAGCTTGGCGGTGTTCATCAGTCGTAATTTGCTGCACTAATTTATGTTCAGGCGCCAGCACCATATAGGTGACACCATAAATAGTATCTGGACGAGTAGTGTAGACAGTAATTTGGTCGCCACCTTCTAATGCAAAATCAATTTCAGCACCAACTGATTTACCAATCCAGTTTCTTTGCATGGTTTTAACTGATTCAGGCCAGTGTTCTAACTTATCCAAATCAGCAAGTAATTCTTCAGCATAATCAGTAATTCTTAAGAACCACTGTTTCATCATGCGTTTGTTAACAGGGGTCTGTGTGTGACGCCAACACATTCCATCTTCTACTTGTTCATTAGCAAGTACTGTATTACAATCAGGACACCAATTTACTGGTGCTTCTTTCTGGTAAGCAAGGCCACGTTCGTAAAGTTTCAAGAATATATATTGAGTCCATTTGTAGTAATCCGAGTGGGAAGAAATCACCTCGCGGGTCCAATCATAACTAGTACCCATTCGTTTGAGTTGTTCATCTCGCATATAAGCAATATTAGAATCAGTCCACTTGGCTGGATGTATACCCCGTTCTATAGCAGCGTTTTCGGCAGGTAGACCAAAAGCATCAAAACCCATTGGGTTTAGTACATTGTAGCCAAGCATTCGCTTATGACGTGAGATCACATCAGAGATGGTGTAAACTCGCATATGTCCCATATGTAAATTACCAGAGGGATAAGGAAACATCACCAAAGAATAAAAACGTTTCTCCGGATCAGCATTTTCATCAAATCGGTACAAGTCAGACTTATCCCAAGCCTCCTGCCACTTCGATTCTATTTCGCGCGCACTGTAATGGTCCATTAAAACACCTGAGTAACAGTTTCAACCAAATCAGGGACTTCTGCAAGTAGAGCTCTTTCAACTCCCATTTTCATAGTCATCATTGCACTTGGACAAGTACCACAGGCACCAACCATTCTCAAACGCGCGTCTTTATCAATTAAATCTACAAATTCAATATTGCCACCATCAGCAACTAAGGCTGGTCTAATTTTATCAAGCACTGCTTCAATCTTAGACCTGGCATCTCCATCAACTGAACTAGTGTCAATCTCTGACTCATCTGGCTTGTTTGCTTCAGCCCAGTCTCTGATCTCAACTATGGAGGTTTTGATTATCTCCTTAATCTCCAGATGGACATCCTTCCAGTTGATATGCTCCTCCTTATCGACAGTAACAAAGTTATTCATAATAAATACCTTGATGATGCCCTCAATGCCAAAGAGCTTGATTGCTAATTGGTTAGAAGCTTGCTCCGCCTCAGCTATATTGAGATAGCTAAAGGACTTTGGATAATCAATCAAGCTCTCACTTGAAATAAACTTCAGTGAATTAGGGTTTGGTGTGTATTCTGCTCTTACAGATATCTCTAGGCTGTTCATACCAGCAGCTATTTTAGCATTAGCTTCAAAACGCCAAATTGCAAAGATTATAAAAGGTAGTAAAAATAAAAGGCTAGGCTATATAGGCTATATCAAGT
>JAPPOW010000232.1 GCA_028817775.1 Candidatus Melainabacteria bacterium
GTGAATTTAAGCGCGGCGCCCCAACTCAGTCCTCGCCATACCCAATACCCTGTGCCATTTATAATTTGGCTCGAACTAAAAGCCGTTGCATTGCTGGTTAAGAACCTTGCTTCGAGTATAGAAAGTAGGGGAAAGTCTTGTGTACTTAGTTTTGAGTAAAACTAAATTAGGGGTGGGTCTTAATTAATACGTGCGTTGTGCTGATACGACCCTGCTCCTGACTATAAGGTTATTCTGGCTTCAATAAACTAAACACCAGAAGCCTAAAATAATTCTCCTTCAATGGCTTCTGGTATTTAGAAATTGTGGGCTTTGGAGTGTAGCCTAGTTGATTTCCCAAGCGTATGGACCGCTGGTATCAAAATCTTTGAATCTGATTAGATTGCCATCACTATCTTTACGCCAAACTTGTGGGTTTTTGCCTTTGATAGGTTTAGCTTCTTGCCAAGCTTCTAAGATTTGTTGCTTAGTAGGTTTTTTTGTTTTGGTTGCCATGATTTGCTCCTTTGTTTATAAGGGTTGGGTTTATTCCCAATCCTCCTCCTCGTCCCAGTCTTCATCATCATCCCAGTCCTCGGCGTCATCCCAATCTTCGTCATCATCATCTTCGTCATCACTAGGAGCTTGATTTGGAAGAGGACTTTGAGAGACTGGTTTTTTAGCTTCAGTAAGTTTTACTTCATCTGCTGCTTTAGATTCCAGGTTGATGCACAAAAGACAGAAGCATACTATAGCTACTATCAATTTATTTCTTGGTTTGGCCATAATATGCCTCCATCTTTACGAGAGTTGTACTGACGTACACCACTCTAATCCAACTATTACATTTGAGCTGATGACTATGGGATTTACTAAACCTGCTAGCATCCATTGGGTCACTTACCTTCTTAACACCTAAATAGAACTTACCCAGGTGCTAGGGGTATTATTGGATCTTGAGCTTCTCAGCTTGAAAATATATTACCCAAAATCATGGTGAAATACAACATCTATTAGGTTAAATATCGTTAATAACCAAGGCTAATAATTTGGATAATCCAAGTTTGATTCAAGTATTTTCCGGGAATATTGCTAAATATATTGACTTTGCTTGATATATTTAATCCAAAGCTTTATTATTTTTCATATGTCAGCCAAGAAAAAATCTAAGAAACTTGAAGAAAGTCCAGCTAATGTCGAGGACTTGGTTGGCGAGCAAGAAGAAGTCGTCATTGATCCTGACTATCCTGCTTATACTTCTGGCGTGGTTTGCGACCTGCTTGAAGTCACTCCTTGGTTTCTTAAGCAAATCGATGATGAGGGTTTAGTCTCTCCGCCTCGGGATAATGAAAATGCCACAAGGCTATACTCAAAGAATGAATTAGATAAAGTTGCCTATGTCAATAAATTAATGGCAGAGCAGAATCTTAATCTTGAAGGAGTGAAGCTGGTTTTGCAGCTTCAAGGTGAAACCATCGATGGCTAAGACTAAAGAAAAATTAACCATTGGTAGAAGTGAGCGGATTGATTTACCAGAACTCAAGCTCTATGATCTCAACGCTAAGATTGATACTGGCGCTTATGGTTCTGCGATTCATTGTCATCATATAGAAGTTGTAAAAATCAGGGGAAAGGAAGTACTGCGCTTTGATTTACTCGACCCTTCTCATCCGCATTATGAGAAGAAGTTCTTTCGTTTCAGGAATTTTAAAATCAAACGGGTTAGAAATTCTTTTGGGCAAACTGAGAAAAGATACACTATTCAGGCTAAAGTCAAGATTGGGCAAAGGCTACTCAACACGGAGTTCTCATTGACAGATAGGAGCGAGATGAAATATCCAGTGTTAATTGGTAGAAAATTTATCCAACAAGGCTTTATTGTAGATGTCACTAAGCGTAATCAATTAAGTAAGAGCAAGAGAAAATGAAAATAGCAATTTTATCTAAGAGCAGGAAGCTGTACTCAACTCAGGGTCTGTCTGAAGCTGCCCGGAAGCGTGGTCATGAGGTGATGATAGTCAATCACACTAAATGTTCAACAGTGATGGAGAAAGGCAAGCCTAAGATTTATTATCAAGGTGAGGCTTTGGATGATATAGAAGCAATTATTCCAAGGGTTGGAGCTTCAGTTACTATGTTTGGTAATGCTGTAGTTCGTCAGTTTGAGATGCGGAAAGTAATTACTACAGCTAGTGCTCAAGCCATAGAAATTTCTCGAGACAAACTTAAAAGTATTCAGCTGTTCTCGATGCTTAATATTGGAATTCCCAAGACTACCTTTGCTAGGTTCCCAAAGAAAGATGATATACCTGAATTAATTAGCCATGTTGGTGGCACACCATTAGTTATTAAATTGCTTGAAGGAACTCAGGGACTTGGAGTTGTCTTGGCTGAGACTAAGAGTGCGGCAAAGTCTGTAATCGAAGCCTTCTCTTCATTAGAAGCAAACATTTTAGTCCAGGAATTTATCAAAGAAGCTGCTGGGACTGATATTAGAGCGATTGTAGTTAATGGTGAAGTGGTAGCAGCGATGAAGCGTCAAGGTGCTGAAGGTGAGTTTAGATCTAATTTGCATCAAGGCGGTCATTCTGAGCCTATTGAGCTTAGTAAGAAAGAAAAGCGAGCTGCAATCAAAGCTGCTAAAGCTATGGGCTTAGGAGTTGCTGGAGTAGATATGTTGCCATCATCTCGTGGTCCATTGATTATGGAAGTGAACTCATCACCTGGACTTGAAGGCATAGAAGAATCTACTGGCATAGATGTTGCGGGCAAAATTATTGAATACTTGGAGCTTAAGTTTGAGCGCAAGAAGAAGCGTAAGAAGAAAAAAATTAAAGAAGAACCTGAGCAGCTTGAAACTTATCAGGATTTTGAAGAAGCGGTTAATCCAGAACCTGTGGTCATTGAATCAACTTCTTTGTAATTTTAGGATGGATTTATTGGCAGGGGGAACCCTTTTGTCCGCGAAAGTGTCTCTGGGCTTGCAGTCAGGTCACTTAACTTTGGTTTACAGCAGAGTAATTGAGCACCAGTGTCGTGACACTGCCTGCACAACAGCAGTATGTCCAGAGACGATCTTGCCCTACCAATTTAAAGAAAGCAATGCCTGGTCTGGGGTCAAGGGATACAAGTGGGGGAGCGGCGAAGCCGCTTCCCCACTTGTATCCCGGCAATCGCTTAGCCCTCTCTCGACGCAGACTGTGAGCCAGCC
>JAPPOW010000197.1 GCA_028817775.1 Candidatus Melainabacteria bacterium
AGCCAAGCATAGTGACCAGCCTTCCATTTGAACAATGATTTGCTTTTGATCGCCTCTTCTAAATAGAAAAATCCAATAGTCAGAAGACCGATGCAAAAGAAAACATGGAGATTAATCCACAAGAGCTGAAACTGAGCTAGCAAAATGGCAGTAGTGCGGAAGCTAAGTTTATTGAAGCGAAACAAAGTTAGAATCAAAAACTCAGCTGCTATTAATAGATAACTAAATGATTCTGGTCTTACTTCATCACGCCAAACTAGTAGTGGCATTGAAACGGCAAGCGCACAAGCAGCAAACTCATAGCCACCAAGCATTGCTGCAGCTACAAAAACTAGCAAAACCCCAATTACAATCACTGCAATATTGAGAATCGAAAGTCCGACAAAGCCATAAGATTCATGAGTGAGGTAGTGAATCACACCTGTGAGCCAATGATGGTTGTGGACAGCAAAGTCCGGACTGGTATAGGAATAAAAATTTGTGTAGAGCGGAGTTTGAGTGAAGAAATCCTTGGTATTAACAAAGGCATCCACTATATATTTACCGTTCATAATATGCCGACCAAGATCAGCAGTAGTCAAATTGATATGATCCGATAACCCAAGTACTAAAAAATAAGCAATTAATGCAAGTGTAAAAACTCTTAGGATTGAAAGTATCGGTTTAGACATTAGCCAAGAAACTTATACTTGAAGATATAAAAAATTGCTTTGATGCCATCCATCCAGCCAATTTTTTTGCCTTCTTCATAGCCGCGACCATAGTAAGAAATTGCAACTTCAAACATTCTGATACGAGGAATTTTAGCCAGCTTAGTAGTAATCTCAGGCTCAATCCCAAAATGATTCTCCTGCAAATCAAGTCCCTGAATGATTTCCCTGCGGAAACATTTATAACAAGTCTCCATATCAGTGAGATAAATATCGTTAAGGACATTAGTCAAATAAGTTAAAAATTTATTAGCCAAATAGTGCCAAAAACCCATCGAACGTCTTGGCTTACTACCTGTAAAACGAGAACCATAAACCACATCAGCACGCCCAGCTACTAAAACTGGCAGAATGTCATTGTATTCCTGTGGGTCATATTCCATATCAGCATCTTGAATAATTACAAATTCACCAGTAGCTTCTTTAATTCCAGTTTGTAGGGCAGCACCCTTGCCAGAATTTTGTTCATGTTGTAAAAACTTATACTCAATATCACCACTGCTATGAGACTGGATATGTTGCTCAATTATCCAAGCACTATCATCAGTCGAACAATCATTTACCAAAATGATTTCCTTACCAAGTCCCCCAATCAAATCAACGGCCTCAACAGCAGCCAAAATCTGACTCAAAGTTTCAGCTTCATTGTATACAGGTATGACAATTGACAATTTCATAGGGGGACATTGTCTTTATGCCCGCTACTGTCATTCTGAGGAACGCCGAAGGTGTGACGTCAGGATCTCATTGTGGAACCTAGGGGATCCTGGCGTCGCGATGCTCCTCAGGATGACATTATCTTAGACAAACCTTCAAAAGTCTTATGTGGGCTCTGAGCTTTCGTGATCGCTCTGCCCATAACAATATAATCACAGCCATTAGCAAAAGCTTTTTCTGGAGTAGTGATTCGTTTCTGGTCATCACTCGAGTTATCAACTAACCTGACTCCTGGACAGACAGTCAAAAATTCTTGTCCCAGTTCTGCTTTAATTTTTGGCACTTCAAGCGGTGAACAAACAATTCCATCAAGCCCAGCCTTCTTAGTATTCTCGGCGAGTCTCAATACAGCATCATCAACACTACCTGCAATTCCAAGCTCATCATTCAACATAGTTTGATCAGTACTAGTAAGTTGAGTGACACCGATTAATTTCGCGTCAGCGTTCTCTGATTTGAGCGCATCATTTGCTCGGCGCATCATTTCAATACCACCACTAGCATGGACATTGAGAATATCTACTCCATATTTTGCTAATGACTTGATTGCACCGTGAGCGGTATTAGGAATATCATGTACCTTGAGATCAAGGAATACTTTTAAACCCTGAGCTTTGAGGTACTCTATCATCGCCGGTCCCTCAGCGTAATAGAGCTCCATGCCTAATTTGACAAAAGCCAGACTATCTTTATGATCAAATTTACCAATAAATTCTTCAACTAATTCCTTTGAAGGAAAGTCGAGAGCTACAATTATTCTTTCATTTAGTTGCATAGCGGCTGCTCCAAGCATCAAATCCTAATTCCTCCAATCTTGCCGGTAGAGCATCAATAATCTGCGGGCAAATCATCGGCTCAACAAAATTAATAGTACCGATCGCTACTGCATCAGCTCCTGCAATCATAAACTCGATTACATCATCCACTTCAGAGATACCACCCATGCCAATGATTGGTAAATTGGTTTCCTGGCGAGTTTCATAAACCATGCGAATTGCTACCGGTTTAATTGCTGGACCAGAAAGTCCACCAGAACCACGTGCCAGAATTGGTTTGCGGGTCTTGAGATCAATACGCATCCCTAATAAAGTATTGATGAGACTCAGCCCATCAGCGCCGCCGCGCTCAGCGGCTTTTGCCATCGCTACAATATTAGTAACATTAGGTGAAAGCTTTACAAAGACTGGCACTGAGCTTACCCGCTTGACTTCAGCAGTAAGAGCTTCAAGCTCAGCTTCATTAGTGCCAAAGTGAATACCATTCTTGACATTAGGGCAGCTGACATTAAGTTCAATGGCGTCAACATTATTGACTTTAGAAATTCGGTCAACTACTGTGCAGTAATCCTCTACAGTATTGCCAACTACATTAACAAAAATCCTTGTGTCGTATTGCTCAAGGAATTTAAGCTCAGACTCTATCACCCCATCTAAACCAGGGTTCTGCAAACCAATAGAATTGAGCATGCCACCAGGAGTCTCGGCTACTCGAGGTGTATCATTACCACTACGCGGCTCAAGACTTACAGCCTTGATAGCTATCCCGCCTAATAAACCAAGGTCATAGAATTTTGCATAGTCTCTACCAAAACCAAAACAACCAGATGCCGGCATCACCGGGTTCTTCATCTTAATTCCAGCAATCTCAGTTGCTAGGCTAATCTTGCTTGCAGGCACGGATTCAATCTTAGCATGGTCATCCTAGACCATAATGAACAGGGGCCAAATGCACATCAGTATCTGCTAATGAATGATGAAGAATTAAAGAAGCTGCCGGATCTTCTATAGCTAAGCGACGTGGTTTAATTTGAACTACTGGCTTACTTTGTCTTTGAAGACCTTGTTGCAATTCTGCTCTTCGATCAACTCTCGATTTGGTGCTGGCTTCCTGCCGCTCCATTGGATCTCTAACCAAGGTACGTTTCATAATCCTTGAAGTCCAAGCTTCAAATTTCGGGTAACGCCTGATAATATTGCCCGCTAAGCCTTGAGATTCTGAACTCATTGGTGTTCCTGGTAGGAGTTCATTTTTCATTAAATGAGCGAAACACACAATTTTAGAACCTCCTGACAAATACTGTTCCTCGGGGTCAATAGTAACTTTTTGAAGATCTACAAATCTCTGAAACCCTGGTAATTTCAGGTGCTCTTCAATTGATCTTTGAACCTTGACACTATTCAAAATAGCCTCACTAGCACGCAACCTATCATAAGAACGTTTCATAGCATTCAAGTCTGACTCTCTTCTTCTATCAAGCTCTACATGAAGTTTTGATCCTGGTTGAAGCCTAGTCAATTGATCAAGGCAATATATGTAATCACGACTATGAAACAATAAGGCGGTTAGATCCATACCATGTTTCGTGATAGCAGATTTAACTTCGTCTATGGGCAAAATTTGTTTTTTTTGTAACTGGAATGGAAAACCTTTTGCTAAACTCAAAGCCTTTACTGCGACGTCATTAAATTGACGCCGAGTCCAGCCACCTGCTTGAGACATCAATTGAGTAGTGCGTTCTCTAGCTCGACTAATAGCAGCTCTAGCTCTTTGTGGCGAAGGTACTCGAACTCGCGGTCTAGCCACAGTTATTCCAGTTCCAGCTAAAGTAATTCCTCTACCTTCAATCACGGCTTAATATAATAGCATGAGCTTATAGCACCAAGCTACGCCACTTCTTTGCATCCTGGTCGTAATAAATCAGCTCATCCTTGCCATCAAAAGCCACAGTCCTAAAGCTTGGCGAATCAATAACTTTACGTTTCTTGCCAGATTTATAAACCACAGTAGTCGGATATCTAGCATCATTCATAATTTCTAAATAGGAAGCATTGAACAACTCTAGGTAATGTAATTCTTGGTAATCCATGATTGCAAGGTAGACTTTCTTCTTGCGTGAGTTATAAACCACAACCGCATAATCATTCTTAGAGTCAAGATTGAAATCCTGCTTAAGTACTTTGAGAAATTTTGATTGATTAAGGTGCTCAAGATCTTTACGAGCGTAGTCATAATAATCCATCAACTCTGCTTTAGTTTTGTAAGCCTTCCAGCGAGCCTTGGAACCCTTGATCTCAAGAGGATAAAAATCATAGACATTAGCCCGGCGGTAATCTCGTCCCAACCTAAGTTCAATCATAGTATCAATATCCTGATCAAACTGATTACGCGGGATACGCTGATCCATATTAGATATCTTGTGCTTAGAACTAGCTCTGATGACACGCCCAAAGTCTTCATGCTTAGCAGCAAGAGGCAAGGTCGTGATCAATATCAGAGCAATTAGCCTGATCATAGTTTAGATTTTAGCAGTTTTAGCTTTCTTAGTAGCAGCTTGCTCAACTTTACCGTAGGCATCAAACTTAGCATAGCGAGCAGCTTGTAATTGATCTTTAGGCATTTGACTGAGCTCACGCAAGCTTGCAAGCAATGATTCTTGAACAACTTCTGCAGTTTGAGCCCAATCTTTATGAGCGCCACCGAGAGGCTCTTTGATAACTTCTTCAACCACTCCAAGTCTCAATAGATTACTAGCTGTAATCTTCAATGCTGCTGCTGCCTCAGGAGCCTTGTCACGTGTACGCCATAGAATTGCAGCACAACCTTCTGGACTAATAACTGAGTAAACTGAATTCTCCAACATCAAAACTTTGTTAGCAACACCGATTGCAAGTGCGCCACCAGAACCGCCTTCACCAGTTACAACTGAAAGTACCGGTACATCCAAACCAGCAAGTGATTTGAGGTTCTCTGCAATTGCAATTGATTGACCATTGGCTTCAGCATTGAGTCCAGGATAAGCACCTGGAGTGTCAATGAAAGTAACGATTGGTAAATTGAATTTATTTGCATATTCAAAGACACGTTTAGCCTTACGGTAGCCTTCTGGTTGTGGCATACCGAAGTTACGGCGTTGGTTTTCTTTGATACTGCGTCCTTTGCGGGTACCTACAGCAACAAATGCCATGCCATCTAGCTCTACAAGCGCTGTCAAGATAGCTTCATCATCAGTGCCAGCACGATCTCCATGCAACTCGATCCACTTGTCCTTACCGCAGATCATATTGAGGTAATCCTCAACACCAGGGCGATTCGGGTGACGAGCAATCTTGGTCACATCAATCGGACTTAAGTTTGAATAAGTAGATTCTTCAACCTTTGCATATTGCTGCTTAAGTTGCTCGATCTGAGCCTTGTCCTCATCACTACTGACACGCTTCTCAAGTGCTTTGATCTCATCTTGAATCTTAGCTAATGGTTTCTCGAAATCAAGTATGATTTCTTTCTTTGGTTGCTCAACTACTCTAGTCTTACTTGGAGCAGCAACTGCATCACTAACTTTAATCTCATCAGGCACAAAACCATGGATACGAAGCAGGGAAGCGAGCTGAGCTTTCATTGCTTTACGCTCAACGATCAAATCAATTTGACCATGCTCTAATAAATATTCAGCGGTTTGGAAATCAGCTGGTAATTTCTCGCGCACTGTTTCTTCAATCACGCGGCGACCAGCAAACCCAATCCTTGCGCCAGGCTCAGCGATCAATAGATCACCAAGGGTGGCAAAACTAGCAGAGACCCCACCATAAGTTGGATCAGTAAGAATTGAGAAAAATGGTAATTTGGCTTTGGCAAGTTCATCGAGCGCAAAGCTAGTCTTAGCCATTTGCATCAAACTCAAGATACCTTCGTGCATGCGGGCACCACCAGAACTTGAAACCACGATCAGTGGTACTTTCTCCTCGATAGCTTTATTAGCCAGGCGAGTGAATTTCTCACCGACTACAGTTCCCATCGAGCCACCTAAGAACGCAAAGTTCATGACACCGATTGCAACTTTGACACCTTCAATACTAGCGATACCAGTGATGATCGCTTCTTTGCAGCCAGTTTTCTTTTGAGCTTTGGCTACAGTTTCGGTGTATGGTTTACCGTCGTTAAACTCAAGCGGGTCACCAGGACAGATACCAGCATCAATTTCTTTAAAACTTGCAATATCAGTGAGTAACGAGATACGCTCAGCCGCCGGCAAAATACCGTGGTGCCCACAGTCAGTACAAACATTAAGGTTCTCAGCATAAGCCGATTTGTGAACAGTAGCCTTGCAGGACTTACACTGGACCCAATTAGCTGCAATCTCCTCATCTGACAGACCATTGTTGTCATTTACGCCTGATTGCTTAGCGAATTTCTCTTCTCTAACTGACTTGAAAAAATCTCTTAAACCCATAGTAGTACACATTATACAATGGTATATACATATTATCAAGAGGGTTTATACCTATTTTTTGCAAGCCAGCTTGCAAAAATGCTGTAGCGCTGTAACGCTCTAAGGCTGTAACGGACGAATTAAGTATTGACCCATGGCGAAATTGAGGACATTTTCCTGTGCCGTTACAGCTCTAGAGCCTTAGAGCGTTACAGCATCCACGTCTAGACCAAATTACAAAACTAGCCTAATATTGAACTGTGTTTGGTAACAAATACCTATTACTTGAGCTGGATAAGCTGGAGGCTGAATTTTATCACCTACCTAGTGTGGTCCCCTATCTTGCCAAGTACCAAAAGAAACTAGATAAGGATGGATTTGATTGGGATGACTGTATCGAAGCCATGAAAAAACTTATTAAGGAAGATGATTGTGAGGAGTACAAGCCCTACAAACTTTTCATCAAGAAGTGGCCGCTCTACTCACAATTGAGTCAAGCTTCCAAGGACAAACGTTTCAAGGATGCCCGTAAGATCATCGATAAAATTCTTGCAATCGATTTACTTGACCCTTCTGCCTACCTTAACCTAGGTTACTGCTTCCGTTCTGAGAAGGAATATCACCGCGCTGAGCAAGCCTACCGCAAAGGACTTGAATTAGTCGAGAACCAAACCCCATTCCTTACAGGATTAGCCAAGACCTACGAAGAACTTGGTAAGTTTGAAGAAGCAATTTATCTCTGGAATCAAATCCACCAGGAGAGTGGCAGTCCAGAAGCATTACGCCGCCTGCTTGATCTCAAAGTTTATTCCACAACACTTTCAGCTCAAGAAATTAAGAACGCCAAGTTACAAGAACTCAAAGATGGTGATCTAAGCCCAGGAGTCAATTTTGAAAGACTGATGCTCAAAGAGTTTCAGAAGTCATACAATGACGTTGACGCTCTCACAAAACTAGGTGTCAGACTGGTTCATAACAAATTTAATAAGCTAGCTCTTAAAGTATTTGAGAGGGTTTATCAACTTTCTAAAGTTACTGGGGTTGAGATTGCTAGTGACCTTGCAAAATTAGCAACAACTTAACATACTATTTGGACTTTGAGATGCGATAGTTTTCGTTTAGACGAGGCATTTGAAGTCCGGAGGACGTGTCTGAAGTGGGCTCTAGCCCATGAAGACTCAAATAACAAAGTATAAACGGAAAATATCCAGATCAAAGAGGTTTCATTGTTGGGAAGGCGATAACATCTCTGATAGACGCTGAATCAGTCAAGAACATCGCCAGTCTATCAATCCCCAGTCCCATACCAGAAGTCGGCGGTAGGCCATACTCAAGCGCGTTGACAAAATCCTCATCAAAGACATGGGCTTCATCATCACCGCCAGCACGTTCTTTAGCTTGAGCTTCAAAACGTTCACGCTGATCTTGCGGGTCTGTCAACTCAGAGAAAGCATTTGCAGTCTCACGTCCATAGATGAATAGTTCAAATCTCTCAACAAAACCTTCTTTCTCTCTATGCTTCTTAGCCAGTGGGGAAATTTCAATTGGATAGTCATAAACTATTGTTGGTTGAATTAATTTCTCTTCGCAATGCTGCTCAAAGGCGTCATTAAGTTCACGCCCAACTAATTCTTTACCAGTATGTTCTCTAACAATTTCTTGCATTGAAACTCTACGGAATGGTTTAGAGAAATCAATATCAGTACCTTGGTAATTAACCTGCTGTGAGCCTGTAACTTTCTCGGCTACATAGCGCACCAAAGCTTCAGTCAAATTCATCATGTCATAGACATCGGTGTATGCCCAATAAACCTCAATAGAAGTGAATTCTGGATTGTGTTTGATACTAATACCTTCATTACGGAAGATACGTCCAATCTCATAAACTCGCTCAAAGCCACCTACAGCCAAGCGCTTAAGGTGAAGCTCAGTAGCGATACGTAAATTAAGATCCAAACCCAAAGTATTGTGATGAGTAGTAAACGGTCTTGCTGCTGCGCCGCCAGCTTCAGTATTCAAAATTGGAGTTTCAATCTCAACAAAGTCCTGATCATCCAAGAAATTGCGAATCTCACGCATGAGGATTGCCTTCTTGTATAGGTTGTCCTTAGACTTCTCGTTAACAATCAAATCTAAGTAACGCTGTCTGTATCTAGTTTCTACATCAGCAATCCCAAGACGGCGACGCTTGCCCTCAACAATCTCAGGCAATGGTTTTAAAGTCTTGGACAAGACAGTGACAGTCTCCATATCAATTGTCAGAGCTCCACGCGGCGTACGGCGGATCTTACCCACAACTCCAATATGGTCACCCTTGTCTAATAGCTTGAATAATTCTTGTAAATTTTCAGGACGAGTCTTAGCATCAGAGAATAATTGAATCTTGCCAGTATCATCAACCAAATCAACAAACATCCAGTCGTTACGTTGATTGACCACTCGACCAGCTACAGTCACCATATCCTCGGTGCGCTCTTCGTTAGCTAAATCGACATACTTCTTTTGTAGCTCACTAATGAAATGACTACGCTCAAATTTATAAGGATAAGGATCAATACCCAAGTCCTTGAGCCCCTCAAGTTTGCGTAATCTTTCTTGTTCTAAATTAGTTAGGTCCTGCTTTTCGTCCACTGTTTGTACCACAGCGCATTATTATACCAACTAAAATCAATCTATAACTATTTTTTGGGTTTTTTAAAGCTGCCGCTCAGGGCTTCAGATGCAAGGCTTGCGAAGTCCGGAGGACGTGTCCGAAGTGGGCTGTAGCCCATAAGGTTTAGGGGTCACAAAGAGGTAACAGTTCAATAGAAGTACGAAGCCCCCGGAGGCGTAACGCCGCAGCTGGAGCTATGAGCAAGGCTTTAACCGTTATCTAGGGCTACTACGATGCCTGGTTCTCCACGGATGATTCCAAGCCCCGTAATCACAAAACCACCAATCATAGGCTCAACCTCTGGCTCAGCATCAATACCAGAGCGGAACGGTCTAGCAAGAGTAACATTAGGTTCATAACCCAAAGTACCAGGGAAGTCTTGGTCAGGGTCAACAATCCCATCGATAAGGTCAACTTGTTCTTTGGTGAACGGATTGAGAAGTTTTTTGGTTGAACCAAGCTCTTCAACTTCGTAGCCAGATTCTGGAATAATTCCACCAGTATCAACTGAAGCGATCTGAATATTAGCTACCAGCGCGTTGGCTGAAGAAATCACATTAGCATTCTTGGCTTTGTCTTGTGCTTCCATCAAGTTTGGAATTGCAATTGTAGCCAGGATACCAATGATCACCACAACAACCATCAGCTCAACAAGAGTCAAACCTGAATCCGCGCGTCTAAAAACTGCTCTAGTATTAGTCATAGGTTTAATAATAGATCAAGTTTGCGCAATGAGCAAGTGCTGATCGAGGGCACGAGGTGATACAGCTTGTTGCAGCCGGTCACCAAAATAATTGAAGCTATAGACGGTAAGGAATATCATCAAAGCCGGAAAGAATAATAGCTGCGGGTCAGTTCTAAGGTATTGCCAGCCATCTCCAGCCAGGGTGCCCCAGCTAGTATTTGGTGGTGAGAGCCCGAGCCCAATGAAACTCAGGGTACTTTCAGCAAGGATCGCTCGAGGCAAAGTGAAACTGAGGGCAACAATGATTGAACCAACAGTATTAGGCAAAATATGGCGACTGATAATTTGCCAGTGATTGAGTCCAAGCGCTCTGGTTGCTTCGACAAATTCTTCATTCTTAAATTTCTTGACCTCAGTCCGCACTAGACGAGCTAGATCCATCCAATTAATGAAAGCTAGCCCAAGGATGATCCCTGAACTTGATTGGGAGAGAAAGAGCGCAATGATACTAAGAACTAATAAATCAGGTAGTGAATAAATAAAGTCAATTAGTTTAATTATCAGCTCCTCAATCCAGCCTCCTAGGTAACCAGCCAGAGTACCAAGCAGAGTACCAATAATGAGAGCATTGAAAGCAGTAAGCAAAGCAATCGATAAACTCATCTGTGCGCCATGAATAATTCGTACTAATAAATCACGTCCCAGAAAATCAGTACCAAACCAATGTTGCCAGCTAGGTGCTTGCAAGATAGCATCCGGGTCAACCAAATCATATTGATAGGGAATAGGATTAAAGCCTAGTGCATAGGCTAAAGTGAGGGCTGCAAGGAGAGCTATAAAGTAGATTGGTAGCCGAGCCACAAGTTCATTGTATAATATGCTGCATGGACAAAGAAGCACTGGCACCAGCACTAGGTAAATTGGTCTCCGGACTGTATATCATTAGCCTCAAGCATAAGGATGAAGAAGCAGGATTTTTAGCGAGCTGGGTGCAGCAAGCTGGCTTTGAACCACCAATGATTACTATTGCATTCAATAAAGAACGCAAATCACACTTCGACTTACTTACCGGCGGTGGTCATCTGGTAGTAAATATTATGGGCAAAGAAAACGGTCAGACCATGTCAAGATTTTTCAAACCGCCACCAGAGTCTGGCAGTATATTTGATGAGTTAGAAACTTTTACTGGTGAGACTGGGATTCCAATCTTAAAAGATTCACTTGCTTACTTAGAAGCTAAGTACTATACCGAAATGGAAAGTGGTGACCATCATATTGTGATGGCTGAAGTTATCGGCGGTGCTATTAATAATTCAGAAATTGAACCAAGTGTTCATATTAGACCTGATGGTTTTAAATACTAAAGAGCCCATTCGACTAATATTCGACTAATATTCGACTATTTTGGGGTATAATTGTAATGTGTTCAAGCCCCAATACACAATTAGTCCGAAACTATTAAGCAACATCAAAGAAGTTGCTGTTTTGGTTGCTCAGCTTAACCAAAATCGCTATCCTGAAACCATCTTATTTGAATTGGAGCAAAATGCTCAAGTTAGATCAAGTCATTCTTCCACTTCTATAGAAGGTAATCCGCTACCACTCACTGAAGTAAAAAAAATACTCAAAAACAAACCAGAACATATCCGAGACAGCCAACAAGAAGTACTGAATTATAATCAAGCGTTAGAATATCTCAAAAAACAAAAACAAGGTTTAGATCTCAAATTGATACTAAAGATCCAAGCTTTGGTAATGGATAAACTGCTCCCCAAAGCTAAACTTGGCAAATTACGAAAAGAACCGGTTCTAATTAATGATCCACAATCCGGCAGAACAGTCTTTCTTCCGCCAGATCATACTGATGTCAGCAAACTCATAAAAGACTTAATTGACTTTTACAAAAAAAATACTGGAAAACTAGACCCCCTTATACTCAGCGGCATCTTCCACAAGCAATTTGTAATCATCCATCCATTTATTGATGGCAATGGACGTACAACAAGATTAATAACCAAGCAGCTCCTAGCCCAACTCGGACTTAATACTTTTAATTTATTTAGTTTCGAAAATTACTATAACAGTAATGTTAGTAAGTACTTCAACAAGGTTGGTGTTACTGGCAATTACTATGATATTTGCCATGAAATTGATTTTACAGAGTGGCTAGAATACTTCACTGACGGCATTATTGATGAACTAGTACGTGTCAATAGAGACTTAAATCAAAGTTCTATCAGCCCCAAACAAAACCTAGCCCCTCATCACAAAAAAATAATTAAGTACATTGAGAAACATGGTTATATCAATGACAAACTTTATTCCAAACTAACAGACAGAGCCAAAGCTACTCGCAGTCTGGATTTCAAGAAGTTAATTGGGCTTGATCTGATAGAACGGCAAGGTAAAGGTAAAAACACTCATTATAAACTAAAGACTTGAATTGCTTCAGAAAGCTCCCGGAGGCATAAGGCCGCAGATGGGACTTTATGAATCAATTCATTAAATATTTTGACCCAGTTGCATCAACAGCTGAAGAGTATCAGTCTGAGCTCTAAGCGCTCTTTGATTAGCTTCATAGCCGCGCATTACTTGCACCATTTGAGCTGAAGTTTTGACTGGGCTAACATTAGAGTTCTCAACAAAACCCTGTACTAGAGTAGAATTAGTCGAACTCAAAAGAGCAGCACCTAATTCAGTAGTATATTTATCTCCAGCCTGACGCACAATTTTGGCATCCTCTGGAAATTCAAAAGTATTAAGCCTAGCAACATAGTCACCATTGACAACCAAGTTACCATTACGCAGAACTGTAAAATCTCTCACTCCCTGAAAGCCAAGAAAGATTGGAGCCTGCCCCTGATCGAGCAAATAATCACCTGCTTGAGTAACTATGTAACCTTCACGATCAAGTGTGAAATGTCCATTGCGAGTGTAACCGACATTGCCATTAATATCCTGCACAGCAAAGAAACCAGTGCCCTGAATGCCAATATCTAGTGGATTGCCAGTCTGGCGTAGTGCACCTTGTGAAAAATCATAACTAGTAGAGTAAGTTTCAATACCATGTGAAATCTCACCCATATTTTGTCCAGTAACAGAATTCATCAGTGGATGAGTATCAAAACTTTGATAAATATGACGGACTGCTTTGAAGCCACTGGTGTTTGAATTCGCTAGATTATCAGCGATCAGCGATTGCTGATCTTTTTGGGCTTCCATGCCAGTCGCTGATGTATAAATACCACGAAGCATCTTTATACATTATTCGCTTAGAACAGGCTCTAGGAGCTAGGTTATTTGGACTAATTAGAGCAAATCTCTAGATCTTCTATACTACAAGTGACTAAACTTCAACTACAGGTTTGAAACTTTGTGGAACATCATCCATCTCAAGCTCAGCACCAGCTGCAGTATTATCAACTACAAACTGTTTAACAGCCGACTCTAAACTAGAATTTTGTACTCTAACCTGGTCATTAAAGACAGTTGCTTGTTGAAGCACAGGACTTAACCATTCACTAAGTTCAGTTACCGTGGTGTTCAATGGCTCTAGAATCTCACCAATTGCAGTAGTATTCACATTCTCTGGAGCTTGAGCCAGAAGAGAACCTAATTGATTCAACTTCTCCTTACGTCTTGTTAGCCTAGCTGATAAATCAGTAAGACTCTGAACATGCTCATCTAAAGTGTTGCCACCACCCACTAAATCGCTAAGTTCAACTGAAGCTCCTGAAGGTCTGAGCTCTATAGTTTTGTCTAAAATTTGTTTTGCAGTTACAGTATCTGTCATTGTATTCTCCTTTGAAATCGGGACTAGTTAATATATCCAAGGATATATAATATCATGCACCTACGGCAATTTCCAACTTCTAGCTTAATTTTTAAGAAGAGCCCATAAATTCATTGATAATCCTAGCTCATTCCAATTTTAAAAGGATCCAGGGATCCAGGGTCGTATCCGCACAACGCACGTTTTGGTTAAGAAC
>JAPPOW010000169.1 GCA_028817775.1 Candidatus Melainabacteria bacterium
AATAAAATTATTAAGCCAATAATTATTGTTGGGCTCATCATCTGTAGATTTTATCACCTCTGTCATCATGAGGGTTCAGGGTCACTATAAACTGGTGACTATATTGAAGACAGGGAGCCCCGTCCACGACCGTCAGTATCCCTCGATGGCCCCAATGGGATCCTGACGTCGCAGCAAGCTGCTCCTCAGGATGACAACTAGGGTTTAAGTTTTTCATAAAGCAGATCCTCATGGACTTTAAGTTGGTTCTCAATTCTTTGATTGTAAGAATTTTGCTCAATACTAGCTCTTAGACTTTGGTATGAGTTATTAATACTATCAATGACATTACGGTAAGCCCCAGTGACTGGCGAGAATATCCCTTGCCCAGTACCTAGGACCAATGAACTCAATGCAGGCAAGTACAAAAATCCTGCAATCGACAAAGACACCTGCAAGAAATACAAACCCATCTCATCAAACTCTCTCAACAAAAATCTAATTAAGAAATAAAGTAGCGAGATCAAAACTATTGAAACCAAGGTCTTAAGTAAATTAACAAAGGAATTAATAGCGTTAGATCTCAAAGAATCAGAGAGCAAAGCCAATGCCCAAAGAGGTGACAAGAGCTTAGCAATCACCACTGTCAAAACCAAAGCCAAAATAAAGAAGTAAAGAAAGAACTGAGCCAATATATCTACTGAACTCAAAATCAAACCGGTGACATAGCCACTCTGCTCAATTAAACTCTCCCAGTTATAAGCAAGCTTGAGATTATTATTGCCCAGCCAGAAGTTAGCCTGCAAGAACCAGACCAAATAATGATTCATCCAGTAAAACAAATTAATAATGACGTCTATACCAGGGCCAATTAGATTAATCATGACAATGGTCCAGAAACCATTGAACAAAGGAGATGAGATCGAATAAAACCAATCAGAATCAGCCCCCAGACGTTTAAAGCAAATAAAAATTGTCAACAAAGTTACTAAAATCAATGCAATATTTTTGAACAAAGCATGAGGGCGCATGATGACCTTGCTCTTACTAATCTTGCGTATGGTCTCCAAGATACTTGGAGTTCCAGAACTATTACGTGAAACATTAAGCAGGAATCTATCAGTCACAATATGCGAGCGATAATTAGCGTTAAGCATCTCTTCTACCATCTTGCGCCGCTGATACTCCGAATGACCTGAGAGAACTTGTTTCATAGCAAGCTCAGTGCCACGCTTGATTTGATAAGTGACATCAACTCGCCCTGTACCAAGATGAAAATTATTATTGACTATGTCTCCCAACTGCTCTCCTAGCTCAGAAACTGAAGCAAGTTCATAATCATCCAAAAGATTTTTCAAATCTTTTCTGTCTCTTTTGCTAAGTGCAAGCTCAGACTTACCCTTCTCAATTTCAATAATTTTGCCCCTGGCACCCCAAGGCTTGCCACCAACCAAGTCCCAGGGATCAGGCAAATCAAAACCCAGGAAAGCTTGAGCTGGACTAGTCATCAATAAGAGCAATAGCAAAAAAATCATTCTCATCATTCCACCTTAAAGACAGGAATAGAACTGACTATCAAATCTGGAGTTTGCACTATCAACTCAATATTGAAATTCCTATCCATATAGTTACCATTAAAAATCTCACGACCTAAACAAATTGCTTTGGCATGCCCAGAATCGAGTGAGTCTAAGTAAATATCATCTAATTGAAACCTACTCTCAAGTTTGAGCTCTCTTCGCTTGACTAATTCAGGACGCAGATCATGCACAAACAAGTCCTGCACCGTCTTATCCTCCAAAAAATCAAATGATTTTTGACTTAAGTCAAAAAAGGATAATAAATAAGTCTCAACAAAGTCTCTTAGCTCAGCTTCAGTTATTTGCGGCTTTGCCTCAAGCTCCTGCTCCAGCCCAGTTTCAGCCATTGGACTAATAAATTTGGAGCGGATAATTTCCTGCCCCAAAGCCAAGTTTAATAACAATGACAAAGCCAAAACGAGCTGTAGTTTTTTGATTATGCCTGCCTGGCGCATCCAAGCCTGAAAACTATTTTCTATAGCTTGCATACTAGCTCCTTTACAGTTTTAAGACTAGCCGCTTCAAACCCGCTGCTGTTACAGTGTCGCAGAAATAAAGTATCCCGCTCTCTAACAAAGTCTCGAGTTGAATTACAGAGCACCGTTTCATACGGATCCAATATCATCTTGATTAAACCAGAAGCCCTAGTAGTTTTGAGTAAAGCGTTACCCGATTCATAAATCAAAGCTGACTCTAATAGTTCTTGCTCACTAGTATTAAGATTGGCAGCAGCAGCCATCTCTGCACGGTCTCGCGCTTCCTTTAACTGAAAACACAAACTAACTGAAGCAGAGGAATGAATCTCTCGCGGAATATCAGCAGGCTTCTGGGAAATAGTCCACAAACCCAAATCTAAACCACGCCCTGCACGAGCTAAATGAGTCAATAAATCCTTACCACGCTCACTATGTTTACCTGTAAAAATTTTCCATGCTTCATCAACAACCAAAGTAATGCCGGTTTGCTTCTCGATGCTAACTTTATGTTCAATAAAGTTAGTTAGAAGAAACAAACTGACTGGTAAGAAATTAGCATCTTGATTCAACTTAGAAAAAGTAAACAAACGTAATTGTTTTTCATCATCGAGGTAGCTCTCTCGTCCATCCATTAATTTAGAGTAAATACCGCCAGCACAATAAGGTGCCAGCACTGCTTGCCATTTCTCGGAAAAGTCATTGCGAACGTTAGTGAAGTAATCCAGTGGATCAGATTCTGCTTTTGCATTAGATTCCTTCGTCGATTCTCTCCTCGCAATGACCGAGAGCAATTCATAAAGATCACTAAGGCAAGGCTTAGTTTGCTGCTGATAGACCTGCTTCAGTAAATCAATCCACATCATCCTTTCACTGGGGCTTAGCTTAGCTTCATTCATCAAAGCCAATAAGTTCAAGACATCCTCAATTTGTTTGGTCCAAGCATCACTACCAGCTTCAAAAACTTTAAGTGGATTAAACAAAGCCAAACCATTACCAGCAGCATAATTATCAATTTCAATAATCTCACCACCAAAGTAATTAACAAAGAATTTCCAACCATCTTCAGTATTGTCGACTATATAGAATCTGTA
>JAPPOW010000038.1 GCA_028817775.1 Candidatus Melainabacteria bacterium
TCTGTATAGTTCGCTCAAGTGCACCCTTGTCAAAGATTCTGGAGGCAACAAACTGCCTAAGCTCTTCAATTAGATTGAGTCCAGTCCTGGCAAGACTTGTTCTGCCTGACTTATCACTAGCATCTTCGATTTGCTCACCAAGACGATCCTTACTCTCTGTAAATTTTGCACTAAGCTCGTCAAAGAAATTATCAGCTTGAGCTGTGGTGTGGCGCACTTCGTTCATCGCGTCATTTGGTTTGAGGTGTAGGTTGACATTCTCTTGTGATGGAGCAGTCATTAGCTTAACCAAGTTCGTGGCAGACGTGAGTGTGTCGCTTAATTTTTCTGCTCTTCTGAAGTTTGTCGTGTCTAAAGCTAGTGGGGTTCTTAATATGCTCATGGATTAAATGATAACAAGGTCTTTGTATCGCTAGTAATTATACAGCCTATAACTTATCGAAACTAAGTTCTAGCTTAACGTAGTCAACTTCCTCCTGGTCAACTTGGGCTTGAGCAAGAGCATCAGTAATTAAAGAATGAACTTCAGCTGTAGCAAGAACTGGCTTCAAAGCTTTAGCAGTTTGGTCAATCAAAGAACCAATACAATTACCTAAGCCGTAGCAACTGAGGATAAAGTCTTCTGGTTTTGTATTTTCTAAGTTAGAGAGTTTTTGATTAAGCTGAGGGTGATGACTAGCAATAGCATCCATCTTTATTTCTGGCATTGAAATTACCATACCAGTGCCTAAGAATTCATGGCTCGCGCTTGTTTCAGACCCAGCCAGACCTACACCAAGGTTCATACTAAAGCCTTGCAGAAAACTCCAAAAATCACGTATACGAAACCTAGCTACCGATTCTGTTTCTGAATGAGATCTTCTCACTCCTTTATCGTGACTTGAATAAGCTAGGATATTCATTATATCTGAGTCAAATTCATTGACAGTCACGTCAGTGACTAAATTTGCTTTCATTGGTACTGAAACTTGAACTCGCATTTTGTTTGGTAGGGCTAGTCCATGACGTTGTGAATTCAAAGCGAGACCTTCTAGCAAAGTTCTACTGCAAATTTCTTTGATTTGTTCTGATCTTGCATCACCTAAGATTTCAGTTAATTGAATTGCTCTTCCTTCTGGTGAAAGAACTTCAACTTGGTATTTGTCATTGATACTATGATCAGTGTTAAACAATCTATGGATATTGTCACACTGAAAAGCCCAATCTGATTGATTTGTAGCTTGAATTCTTGTCGGGTCTGATAAACGGTCTGCTAGACTTCTAATACAAAGATCAAGGTAGTCAAAAGTTTTTTGATCAGTTTCTGATAATCCAGAAAAATCATTAGAGTTGAGGAATATTTTAGCTTGAGCAAGAGCTCTCAAAGCATGGCTTGTATTTCTGGATGCAATTACGGGGTATAAATCTTTATCACCCTCTGTATGAAACATTGCTTGTCTTGCAAAATCACCCCCGTCATTCATCCACGCCATGGTTCCAAGTCCAAACATTCTATCCAAGAAATCTATGGTTTCAGCAAAGATAGAATTTAAAGTCTTTAAAGTGACATCTTCAATTTCTTGTTCTTCATTGAAGAGTGCTTCAATACGACCATCATTGATTCCACTATTCATCTCTGATCTAAACTGGGTGTATATTGTCTGTAATTTGAGATAATCTAATTTCATTGTATTTTAGATAGCCCGTCAGGTTGAGGGTTTATTTGAACCTGTGTTGGATAATAGCATAGTGATGCTGAGCTTGAAATATTATGCAGGGCTGACCTGCTGCTTTCCACCTGATTTGTTGTCACCATATATGCTAGACTCTTATCTTGCAATGGCTTCAGTCCGGAGCTTAACAAAAGGAAATTAAAAATATGCCGATTCAATTTATAAGAGAGTATCCTTGTGGGACAGAAGGAAAAGCTGTTCTTACGAGAACTTCAACTCAAGCTACTCAAGAGATAAAAGACCAGCATCTAAGTCCAAGGGATAGGCCAAGTGAAGCAGCTCTGGAATTATTACATGCAAATCCACTTGATTCTATCAATTTAGTACCAAGCTTCAGAGATCTTGTGCCGGAAGAAGTCGAAAAAGAAATGAATAGAGGTGGAGAATTTACTGCAGTTTCAGAACAAGCTAGAAATACTCTTATTAACAATCTTATGGATATCGCTCAGGTTTTGAGACAGAACTCTGAATTTATAGCCAAATTACATGTTAGTTTGAAACGAGGTTCAACTGGATTTGAGCCTTTTGAATTTAGACATGCTGGCGAAGTTTTTATTGCAAGACCTACTAGGGAAGGTGGCAACAGGAAAGATTTTGTTATTCAGCAAAAAGGTGACGAAGAAAAGAATGCTCTAGACGGGGCAGTACACCTTGAAGCCTGGGTGGTCCCTGGTAGATCTCCATACTTTCAAGAGATAAGTACTTTTGGTGGGTCAGACCACCGGATGACTATTACTCTAACACTCAATTCTCTTTCTAGAGAGAGTTTTGAGTCTTCTAGTCTTAAAGCAGAAGTTTATGAAAGAGATAGAGCTGGAGTGGTTGGCAATTAGTCACCCGCTGCGTGAGGGTCACGTCCCCATAATCCCACATTTTTTTCTTTTGTATCCATAAAAAAGATCACTCTGAAGATCTTTTTTACTAGTGCTGTTACCACTCCGTTTCATGCAGCTGCGCTGCATAGCGGGTCTCTAGACTCCAGCAATTTGGTGCATCAGTTTTCTCACGTCCCGCGAAACCCACGCCCGAGTCTAAGAGCGGAGGATAGAGTACCACTCCGGAGCCACAAAAAAATATCCCTCCTCATATGAGGAGGGATATTTTTTAATGGCTCCACTTGCGGGATGCTTTTCGCAACGGTAGGGTTGAATTTGGAATCGAGGTAAAATTGCTAGAAGGGTTTTGTATGACACATTGGGCATTTGAGCCTACAAGCCAAAAAGTTAGATCATAAATCCCTTGACTTTATACTTAGGTATAGGGTTTAAACTATGTAACGAGGTACATAGTTGTGGAATCCGGGCTTAATTTAACTATGGCAGCAGAAAGCTATATTCGTACTGGTGAACTTGCTGAGCTCGCTGGGATTAATTTACAAACTATTCGCTATTATGAGCGAGTAGGT
>JAPPOW010000211.1 GCA_028817775.1 Candidatus Melainabacteria bacterium
GCCGTAATCCTTATATTTATCTTTAAGGTACTTTATTAATTTCACAAATTGCCCTAGAATTATACCGAGTCCCAACAAAGGAGTTAGGAATGAACGTATTATTATCTCAAAAAAAGCCCAAAAAGGGTATAAAGAAGAAGATGGCAGAAGAAAAACAATGGCCTGAACACACAGCCGGTGGCAAAACTTGTCACAACGCAGAAACTTGCTTCATATTAAACCGGGAGCACGGCTTGCATCCAAATCCCAAGATTGATGACACTTTGTTGTCATATCTCAATACTTGTAAACGCGAGATCATTATGGAGATCCCACTGCGTAAGGATGATGGTAGCTTACTGCCAGTCCAAGCTTATCGAGTCCAGCACAACAACGCCCGCGGACCATTCAAGGGTGGCATCCGTTATCACCACGCAGTTGATTTAGCTGAAGTTCGTAATATGGCTAACTTGATGACTTGGAAAACTGCGCTAGTGGATATTCCGTTTGGTGGTGCCAAGGGCGGAGTGGCTGTCAATATGCGCGAACTTTCTGAACATGAGGTGCGCCGATTGAGCAAGGCGCTCGTGGCTCACTTGGGAAACAATATCGGACCACATATTGATATTCCAGCACCAGACGTTAACACCAACCCACAGGTGATGTCATGGATCTACGATGAGTTTGCCAAATCTCACCAAGCAACCTCACCACTGGCGGTGGTGACTGGTAAACCAGTTGAACTGGGTGGTTGTCCAGCGCGTCTAGAAGCTACTGGTCGCGGGGTTGCGATCATGTTGCGCGAATATTGCAAACTAAGAAATATTGATCCTAAAACTTTGCGTGTGGCAATACAGGGCTTTGGTAATGTAGGTTACCACGGTGCTCGCATCATCTCTAACGAACTTGGTTCTAAGATTGTTGGTATCAGCAACGCTGTTAGCGCTATCGAAAACCAAGATGGTATTGATGTAGAAGCAGCCAAGAAAGTAGAACAAGAGCAGGGCGAGGACTTGAGCAAGCTTGAAGGAGCGACTTCAATCCCGCGTGATGATTTATTGTTTATCGACTGTGACGTTTTGATCCCAGCAGCGCTTTCTAATGCAATCACTAAAGAAGTGGCTGAAAAAACCAAGGCAACAGTTTTACTAGAAGCAGCCAATAGCCCAACTACTCCAGAGGGCAATGAGCTATTGCATAATAAGGATGTCTTTATTGTGCCAAGTATCCTCTGTAATGCTGGCGGTGTGATCGTTAGTTACTTCGAGTGGACTCAGAACTTGCAGCAATTCTATTGGGACTACGATGTTACCGTCAAAGAACTTGATAAACGAATGGTCAAAGCTTTCTGGGATGTAGTTGAAGTTTCAGAAGAAAAAAGTATTGGCAATAGACAGGCTGCTTATTTAATTGCACTTGAGAAAGTGGCGGCAGCGGCTTTACTTAGAGGTTTCTGATACACCTAAAGGAAAAGCTCTTCTGAACAATTGCGCAAGAATCTCTGCACCGCTCCTCATATCCAAGCAAGGTTTTTCTGGTACTAAAGCTACAGCGTCAAAGCAATCTGCATAACTTGATTCTTGCCATAGTCTCTGACCGAGTTCAGCACAGGCTTGAGAATCAAGTGCAAACAATAATTCTTTTTCAAGGGCATGATCCGGATGATTAATCTCCAAATCATCAACCAAAGCGTTAATTGGCTTTCCATCATTGTCATCCATATCAGCTATATCCAAATCTAAGCCATAGTCCTTCAAGATTCGTATCATTGCCTTCATCTTTACCACATCATCTGCATTGCTTTGTGAGTGTCCATTCATACCCTCAAATTCATGCATCACCGAAAACACAGGAGTATTGGTCGAGCGTAAAATTCCAGCTGCGGTATTTGCAGAACCTATTTCTGGTTTGAAAGAAGCATGCAAAGCACCACAAGGGAAGAGTACATTAGTTTCACTTGCCGCCTGAGTTAAATGTTCTGCAAGCTCTTCATCCCTGGTTTTCATCATATCCTTAATCTCATCAGTAACGCCTGTAAGCAGCCCTATAAGTTTTTGAAAATAAGCTTGTTTTGTTTTCAGCAAAGCTCTAAAATCTTCTTCTACAAAAATTTCTTTGGCTCCAACTAGAGCTGATAACTCAGTCACCAATGTATCTTTGACCCCCAGTCCAACAAGGGCAAGATGCTCAAATTTAAAATGTAGTTTGTCTGAAGAATCAACCGCACGAATGGTAAATCCTTGTTTTATAGCTTCATCTATCAAACCTTCCCATAAACTATCAGTACCAGACTGAGCAGACAGGGCTGCTTTAGCACCCGCCTGAGACAAAGCTTGAATCGTATCAGTATCAAAATCAGCAAAAAATCTTGCTGATATATCATCATTCCAAGCTTCTGCTTTACCTTGGATTTCTTTTAACCAAAGATCTGCTCTCATTCCATGTTCATTTATAAATTGATTAAAGCCTTGAGGAGCTTCTACTGCCAAGCAGGTATAACCTCTTGCTTTCAAGTCTGCTAATTGCAATTCTAAATTCTGATTTGCATAATTTGCTTTGGCATTACCGGTACCATGAAATGAACCTGCACAGTAAACCACTCCACTATCTGGATTTCCAGCTCTAGATCTTGCCTTATCTTCAAGTTCTGCAATATTAGTTTCAGCAGCTCTAGCCTGAGCTCTTAGTTCAAGCGCTTCAGTAGCTATCTCCTGCACATCTGGGCTAAGTTCAACTTCGGTTCTTGAAGTAGTTTTGGCTTGAGCAAGGAATGACTTAGTCTTAGTATCCCAAGTCTTGCCAACAAAGGCTTGTTTTGATTTTGATTCAGTTGCACAAGCTAGGGCAAATTGAAGTCTATTAGAGAGATCACCAGTTTCTAAATATTGTCTAAGTGAGAGCTGGGTTTCTTTAGAGTTTAAATATGTAACCAAATCTGCTCTAGCCTTAAATTCAAAACCAGAATATGAGAAAGCAGAAATGGTCTGTGGTAATAAAGTAGCAAAATCAAAAACCAAATCATCCCCTTGGGCCTGTGGGAAATCTTCAATCTCAACTTTCCTAGGTTTAAGCAAATCATCTAGTAATGAATGAATTTGTGATTGTGGCTGAACCGGATTCATGATTTATACAAAGT
>JAPPOW010000079.1 GCA_028817775.1 Candidatus Melainabacteria bacterium
TTCATAGATTGTGTCTTTGGACACGCTCATATTTTGTTTAACTGTTTTGTAGTAGCTATGTGCTGAAAATGTTTTGGCACTATTGGTGAACAAATGTTTGAGCAAGTCTTTTAGCAGACTAGTGTTACGCAAGGAATACCTATCAACAAGATCTCTGTAAACTATAGAATTGAAATATTCCTGCAATATCTTGCGGTCCAATTCTTTATTATCAGTGAGAACAATTTCAGGGAAACCACCTTCTTCTAGATAGTTCTCAAGTTCTTTGATAATTTGATAACGTTGTTTAGAATAAGCAAAGTTTTTTTTGAGCTTAATGCCCTTGAAACCAAGGTATTCACGGAAATCTAGTGGATAGAGAGGAAAACTAATTGACCTACCTCTTAAAGAACTAGCAATCTCCTGACTTAGTAAACTTGCTGAGGAACCAGTAATAAAAATTTTGGCTTTAGTCTTGTCATCTAATCTACGAACAAAAGTTTCCCAACCCTCTATATTTTGGATTTCATCAAAGAAAAAAAACACTTCCTGGTTTTGATTTTCAGGATAAAGTTCATTATATGCTTCAGTCAAATCATTCAGCTCACTAGAATTCAATGGCAGTAATCTATCATCTTCAAAATTGATATAAATTATCCTCTCCCGCACAATTCCCTCTTGGCGGAGTTTTGAAATAAGCTCATAGAAGTAAAATGTTTTGCCACTACGTCTTGGTCCATAGAAGACCATGATTTTGGGGCTTTTGAGTATCTCTTTCAACTCAACTAGCTCTCTACTGACCAGATCTGGAGAATCTGAGTCAAGAAACTCTTCTATAATCAATTTAAATTGAGCCTTCTTTGACATAATTTCTTCTTATATAAGGAAATTATACCATATTTATACCCTTTATAACCTGAAACTACTGGCCAGCACTTTCCTTTTATAACAGGAAGGTTTACCAGATTATTGCTTCTTCTCTTCATAAACTGATTTTCTGTACTTAGCTGTAGCTTTGGCGTCTGCAATCATTTTGGCAGCAGCCTTATCAAAGACCGGCTCAAAAGGTCTCTTGACCATCTCCATCATAATCCCCAAGAATTTCTTACCACGACTTGTAAGTCTTGAAAGGTCAGCACTCATATTTTGGTAGAAGCGACCATAGTTTTGCTGGTGATGCTCGACGTCCGCCAGTCTTGTTATAGCAGCTTGTAATTCTACTTGGCTAAACTCACCACGTTTACTAGCAGTATTCAAACAACGAATAATTTGATCTAGCTTTACAAACAAGTGTCCGAGATAGCTCCTTTCATCAGCATTTGGTTCAGCATATTGACTTTCAGAAGCAGAGAGTTCTTTGAGAGTCAGCCTAGTGTCTTTGCGAATCGCTTTAGCAAATGGATGCTGCTGTTCTTGCAAAGCTAAAAATGTCAGCAAGTCATAAATACAATAATCAATAGGGAAAGCTTGACGAGCATCGATTACTTTTTGGTGTTCTGCATTTGGTTTAGAACAAGCATCAACAAATCTTAGAGTCCGCTCTTCAGCGACATAATGCATATTGTGCGGGAATAGATCATAGAAATTAATGCCCTCACGAGCCATACCCTGGTAATAACGAATCATATTGACTAGCTCATTATCAGAAATACCTTGGGTTAGATAAGGATTACGGTAAGTGTCACTTGGATCTGGTGCTGCTTTATGTAGCAATTTAGTTTCAATATCTTGGCTTGCTCTTTGATATAAGTTATCGCCAGGCTGGAAGACGGTGGCTAGCACTGTAGTATTGGCTTTGTCCTGATGACCAAGGTAAAAGCACTGACCATCAGCTTCATAGGCTGCAAGTTTTTGTGAGAAGTGATCAGCTTCACCAATTTTGGCTGCAAAGCGTTTTGAAAATTCAGTTAGCTTGTTTAGTTCTGGAAATTCATCATCAAGAGGTGCAAACATTTTGCTTGGAGGCACACCCTCTCTAGTAACTGGTACCTTGAGTACATAGTGAGGGACCAGCGGATCGTCTTTGGACGCTGCCACTTCAAAGGCTGCTCCACTAAAGCCAATCCCCAATAATTTATAACCAGCATCTTGCAAAGCTTGGTCTTCTCGAATTGCTCTAATATAATGACTGCGGGTTTTCTCAGTCACGATCCGTGGCAACTTGGAATTTAAAAAATCAAGCGTGCCGTATTTATGTTTCTGTTCATCAATACAAGCTTGCTTGAGAGCATCCGGCAAATCATGACGCCAAATATCAGCTTGAAATTCTTGAGTGATATTAGAGTCGATTAGCTCTGCTAATTCTTCAGCACTAGCAGCCGCTGCAGGCATCGTCACTGGACAATCAACTCCCTTGAGTGCATTAAATTTTTCAATCAAAGCTCGGCTAAGCTCTATCAGCTTCTCATCACCCTGACTTTTGGTCTTTCTAGTAAAAAAATCAGCTTGAAAACTACGCCAAAGCTTAAGTAATTCTTGAGGCTTCTGGGCGTAGGCCTCAAGTCGCTCAAAGCCTGCAGGTCTAGTTCCTGCTCTAATTGAAGCTATTCCTGTAGATAATGTTGCTATATCTGCAGCTACCACTGAGCTTATCTTAGCAAGATTGAGATAAGCTAGAATCCTGAGCCTTAATTTGACAAAGCTCCAGCAATAATTTAACATAAGCAGAATGGTAGAAGGGCAAACTTTGACCGGCTTGAAGACTAGGCTTGAAGCAAGCTTAGCACCAAGAGTGCCAGTCTCAGAATTTCAGAGAGGATGGAAAGAAGGCCGGCTACATGAAAATGTTGCAGCAACTGAGATTGAGCTAAGGCGCAGAGAAGACTCACTTAATCCAATAGGCAAACTACCAGAAGATTTAGCTGAACTGAATCGCCTCAAAGGAATCGGCATTAGTGGTGCACTTACCGATAGCTATAGAACAAGGTCGTCAGCCAGGGGTCTGGATATTCATGAGAGACTTGGTGATGAAGTTAGTCCTTATCTATCAGGAGCTGGTCCTTGCACCCAAGGTCCTGGTCTGAACTTCTCAACAACAATGCTTGATCAAAGAGCTGAGCCTAAGCTTGCAGAGTTTCTAAAACTCTTTGAATATTGTCACGCCTCAACTTTTATTTGTCAGGGCAGAAGCCCAAGACAAGGGGTGCCAGCAAATAGAACCTGGGGTATCTTGCCTGATCATGCCCTACCAACCGCAGTTCAAAATTATCTAACGGATGGTAACGAGAAGATGTCACTTTTCCCAATGCATCCAAATACTTGGAGACCAAAAATAATCTCAAAAGACAAAGCTACTGAAATGATCAACTTATTAGCAGAAGAAACTAACAGCGCTAAGGCTAGCCTAGCACTACTTAGAGCAAATCTTCTGACAGCTGATTTTGAATCTCAACCCGTGATGGCAGAACTGGCTGCCCTCACTTGCCAAATGGCAGGATTAGAGGACAAGAATTGGAATCGCATGGAGGCAGAATTAGAAAAAACCAGGTTAAGCCCTCGTGAAACATACAATGCAATTGTTAACCTTCATAGAATCAGAAAGCACCTAGCTCAACTATCTGCTAACTAATAGCCAAAACTGCTCCCAGAGCTTTAGGATTAACCCATCCCAGCCGTCCACAAAGGTGATATTATATTCATCGCGCCAGATATTATCCAGAGGGCATGGAATGTTAAACGAACTATTTTCAAGAAGAGACATGATACGCAACTCGGTAACAGGCCTAGCTGCTACTGGGCTAGGTCTCCACTCAAATGATGGCGACAATCTTCAAGCTGAAGTTACAGCTCAATATATTGAGTCAGCCCGAAAACACGGGGAAAGACTCAACGCTGATATGATTGATGATCTCTCTAATTCAGGTTTTGATTATTCTGAATTAGTATTTGACCTAGGCGAAGGTCTTGCTGCTTTTGTTGGGGACCGTTTGGTTGGTCATAGCCAAAAAAAAGTCTTAGAATATTTCCACCATTATTTCAAAGAAATTGAGAGACTAGGCGAAGCTCTAGAATTGAAAACACCTTGCACAGTTCAGGGTCAACTGGCACAAGGAGATAGCAAAAAGCTTGAACGGAGTTTGGATACTCGCAGATGGCGAGGGCTAAGACCTTATAGAAGAATTCTCACTTCCATTGGCTGTGGTTCGGCTGCAGCAATGCTCAATGATTATTGGTCGAGTGAGCCAGAAGATAGACTGCAAGCACAGCTAGGCTATATTGATTCACAGAGCAACATTGATGAAACTAGAAAACAAACAATAAAAGACAAACTTATACGACTAAATCGTACGAAAAACAATGATAGTATTGCCAATTATGCTTTCATTAGCTCTCTTATATTCCTATCGCTAACCTCCCATGCTTCTGCGAATCTCTTAAGAGTGCATACTAATATTGAACTTCATAAACTTATTCAAGCTCATCTCAGAAAGTTTAACCAAGTTGAAGTGAAGCTTGCAAAAAATTTATCACCACGCCTGGGTGGATGGCTACCTAAAGAATACAGCCAGTCAACAAATAAAGCTATAAGCATCAAGTTCACCCCAAGAGATCAACCTGATACTAGCAATTTCTTCTACCATCAGGAGCAAGAACTGCCTGTATATTTTGGTAAGAAACAAGATTTAATTGATAGAGGTCTCAGCCCACATGATGCTGATGAATATGAAGGATACTTTGTGGCATACCAAGGTAAGGCTTACCCAATATACTCAATTAATGCAGAAGATTTTGCAAAAGTCCAAATTACTGTTATAGATTCTGGTGATGGTGATGATCATCATACTGATGCTGATCCAGACTCACCACCAGGCAAAGCTTTAAGGCTTCCAAGAGATATAGAAATAGTTAGAGGCAAAGCTGGTCCTAAAATTTTGACTGCTTAACTAACTTTGATATCTAAGAAGTTTTCTAACAATTTATGCCCGTACTCACTAAGTATTGACTCTGGATGATACTGCACACCAATTACACTAGGAAAATCTTTTAAACTAACTGCCATGACGATATCATTGGTCTCAGCCTCCAAAACCAAAGCTGGACTGGCTTCAAGACTTGCTCTGTCAATTACTAAAGAATGGTAACGAGTTGCAGTAAAACTTTCTGGTATATCTTTAAATACAGGGTGCTTAGCAAAATGTCTGATCTCACTGGTTTTGCCATGCATTAATTCTGGTGCATGCACAACTTTAGCTCCATGCAGTTCACCCATCGCTTGCATGCCAAGACAAACTCCAAGAATAGGAATCTTATCCTTGAATTTTTCTATAATCTCTAAACTAATACCAGAATCTTTTGGTTTGCCAGGACCAGGTGAAATCAAAATATGGCTAGGTTTAAGCTCCTCGACCTTGGCTACTACTTGATCAATTGGATACTCATCGTTGCGCCAAACTACAGTCTCTGCCCCTAATTCAGCAAAATACTGAACTAAGTTATAGACAAAGCTGTCGTAGTTATCAATTACTAGGACTTTTTTATTTGTAGACATTATATCCTCCAGAGTGCCCTCCTCTTGCTATCAATAGCAATGATAGCCCACCATCAGACTTATAATTCCAAAGAATTCTTATATCTGAGTTTACTCTAGAGCTCCAAGCAGCTTTACCTTGTCTATCAGTCACCTTGTGTGTTCTTAATTTTGCGTTAAAAGGATCACTAGCAAGCAATTCCAAAACACCAACCAACAAATCACTTGAAAATTTTCTTTGTTTGATCAACTTTTTAGAATCGCGACGAAATGAACTTGAATATTCTAATTTGTATTTCATTCATCGTCAGCAAGAAAACGCTCGACTGTCTCTGGATCATTAAAATCAATTAGCCCAGATTCCCCTTGAGAAAATTCTTGCATTGCCTGCTCAAACTTGCGAGCAGTCTCTTCATCCATTTTTTCAACTAATTCAACACTACCATCAGCAAAACCATCTAATAAATATTGAATAGCTTCTTTCGAATCAGTAAAGCCATATTCACTAAACTTCTGATCAAGTTTTGACTTGAGCTCCGAGTTCAATGAAATATTAACAGCCTTTTCCGACATAATGCGATTATAGCATTCTAGAAAAAATAAATTTAATGCCTACGTGAAACTACTATGCCGCAGCCTTCTGTTTTCCGCTTTTGATTTCCTCAGCAATGTTTGGAGGCACTTCTTCATAAGCCAAGAATTCCATAGTGAAAGTACCCTGACCTTTGGTCTTGTTACGAATATCAGTAGCGTAACCAAACATATTAGCTAGTGGAACCACTGTAGCTACGTATGAGATGCCCTTCTCAGTTTCCATCTTATCAACACGTCCACGACGAGCAGAGATATCACCAATTACATCACCCATAAATTCTTCAGGTACTTCGACATCAACCTTCATCACTGGCTCAAGGATAGCTGGATTAGCTTTCTCTACAGCATCTTTAAGTGCCATCGAACCAGCGATACCGAATGCCATCTCAGAAGAGTCAACATCATGGAAAGACCCATGTTTCAAAGTAGCTTGAACACCAAGTACTTCATAACCGGCAAGTACCCCACCTGCCATTGCTTCCTTGATACCCTTCTCAACTGAAGGAATATATTCTTTAGGGATGATACCACCAACAATCTTGTTGATAAAGATTAGTGGCGGATGCTCCTCACCATCTTCTTTCTTACCGATAGGAGCTGGTTCAAAGTCAATTACTACGTGACCGTATTGACCACGACCACCAGACTGCTTAGCGTACTTAATGTCTGAAGTAACCGCAGCTCTAATACTCTCTCTGTAAGCAACTTGTGGCTTACCAACGGCCGCTTCAACCTTAAACTCACGCTTCAAACGATCAACAAGTATCTCAAGGTGAAGCTCACCCATACCAGAAATGATAGTCTGACCAGTTTCGTGATCAACCTTGACACGGAAAGTTGGATCTTCTTCAGCCAACTTGTGTAGTGCTGTAGATAGCTTCTCTTGGTCAGCTTTGGTAGCCGGTTCAATCGCTACCGAGATCACTGGCTCAGGAATATGAAGTGATTCAAGAATCACTTGGCTCTTCTCATCACAGATAGTATCTCCGGTAGTTGTATCTTTGAAACCAACAACCGCGCAGATATCACCAGCGCCAATCTCATCAATTTCTTGTCTATCATCAGACTGAAGTTTAATTAGACGAGAGACACGCTCCTTACCGCCACGAGTAGCGTTGTAAACGTAAGAACCAGAGCTAATTACACCAGAATACATTCTAATGAAAGTCAAACGACCAACAAATGGATCAGTCATAACTTTGAAGGCTAGACCAGCCATTGGCTTAGCATCATCACACTCACGAGTAATTTCATTACCTTCCATATCCTGACCTTTGATTTGCTCAACCTCTAATGGGTTAGGCAAGTAATCAACAACTGCATCTAGCAATTTTTGGACACCCTTGTTTTTGAAAGCAGAACCACAAAGTACAGGAATGATGTCGAGTCTTGCTACAGCATCATGAAGCCCTTGCTTAAGTTCTTCAAGACTCATTGCATCCTCACCTTCTTCAAGGTACTTATTCATAAGCTCTTCATCGTTCTCACAGATTGACTCCACAAGCTCAGTTCTAAGCTCGGTACATCTATCAGCAATATCATCCGGGTAACCATCAGTCTCCTCGATATCAACACCAATCTCATCTTTATGGATATAGGTTTTCTTCTCAAGTAGATCAACTACACCCTGGAACTCATCTTCAGCACCGATAGGATGTTGAAGTGGACGAGCATTAACACGCACCTCATTCTGCAATTGACCAACTACATTAAAGAAGTCAGCGCCTTGTCTATCCATTTTGTTTACAAAAACAATACGCGGAACTTTGTAACGATCAGCCTGTCTCCAAACAGTCTTGGTTTGTGGTTGCACACCACCAACTGAACAAAGCGTAACAATCACACCATCAAGTACACGCATTGAACGTTCAACTTCAATTGTAAAGTCAACGTGACCCGGGGTGTCAATCAAGTTGATGTACTTATTTTTCCACTCAGTAGAAATCGCCGCAGCGGTAATTGTGATACCACGCTCTTTCTCTTGAGCCATCCAGTCAGTCACTGAAGTACCTTCATGTACTTCACCAATCTTATGAATCTTTCCTGAGTAGAATAAAATTCTCTCTGTAGTAGTGGTCTTACCAGCGTCGATATGCGCTGCAATACCAATATTTCTATAATCCTCGTACTTAACTTTACGTGCCATAGGCTATATTTTAGGTCTTTATCTAGTATCTACGCAAGTTTACAGATTTATATTAATATTTCGGCTTTTTGCGGGTGAAAAGCGCAGCCATAGTAGCAAAGACCGATTTGACTATCGCCCAAAGCCTGCCAAATAGCCCCTTAGGCCTATCTCCATTGTTGCCATTGCGAGGCTGATCCCGTATTGGTGCCCTGCCAGCAGCCATTCTTAGCATATCTACTGCCAGATTATCCATACCATCATTACCATGCAAGGAGTGTATAAATAGATGCACATCAGGATTAATCGCCTTGAATGGCTTAATAAAGGCTTCTCGCACATCGCGCATCCGATCAATTGCATCGATAGCATAAGAACCAGAGACTGCAAGTACTTGTAGTGACTTCAATTGATCCTTGTAACGTCCAGCGATAAATTTGGCTTGCCGCTCAAACAAACTAACCAACATAGCGTGGACTAGTTTATCTCTATCATCTTCATTCTCGTCACATAAAGAATCAGCAATCAAATCAAATAGTTTACGGTTAGACATAATGGCAAACTCACCAGTCTGCACACCCTCTTCAAAAGCCTGATAGAGCTCACTTTCCTTAATATCATTGATACTAAGTTTGTAACCAAGGTTGTTTTCTCTAGCAACCTGGTTATAGTAATTAGCAAGTTCCTGTAAGAAGTCATCTTGCTCCTGCTCATCTCTAGCGTTGAGTTTACTGTAGAAGACTGCTATTTCACGACGTAAGCCATAGAGTTCGTCCGGCTCCAAAGCCCCATACTTACCACCTGCAAAACAAGGCTCTGCTCTGACTGGATTAGAATCATCATCAAACCTATCCAGTGGCCCAAGCAAATCTTCTGGCACTCTTTCCCAACCAAGCTCATCATTTTGCACCTGAGTAAAGCGCACCAGGCGCGGGTTATAGTTCTGCCCCAAACTAAAGCCAAAGCCAGCCCCATTGAGTAAACCACCAACTAGGGCTATATTCTGGTCCTTCAAAACAGTTTTGATGTAATCATCATTTGGCGAACAAAGTGCTCCCAGCATAGTGCGCACTGTATCGTTAGCAACACTGACATTTAAATCTTTACCTTCACCAAGAATATAGGGACGGCTTGGAGGGTGTTCAGAATCGCTATAAACTAACCTCCGTCCAGTAGCACGGTCACTGATTTCTTTGACCACATTGAACATACGCTTGGAGCCAGGATACATCGGTGTCTTGCCACTCTCATCAGTTAAATCAATATTGGCAAAGACGTGCAAACCGGGTTCAAAATTAGCAATCTGAGTGCCGGCAATATCCTGCGCTTTCTCTGGATCTTGCTGAGCGGAGAAACCTGCAAAATTGAAATTGGCAACTTCAAGCCCCTTGTCGACTAGGGTGCCAAAAATATCAAACATGGTCTTGGTAGTACTGTATTGATCCGGGCAAGCAATACCGGTTTTGACGATATGAATATTCCTCCGGTCGTTGACATCTTTGTCCTTAGGACAACTAGCCACTGCCAGATGAGAACGCGAAGCACCCAACATCGCAGCAAATGCAATCCGGTCATTCTCTGTTAAATCGTCAATATTCAAGCGGCTTGCTGCCTCTTGGTAAGATCTAGCTGGATTTAAACTACTTGTCGAAACCATCCCGAGTGAAATATGTAATAAATATTAACACCAACGGGGCCTATATTTCCTTAGGTTAGAACCCCTATTAGCTTTTAGAACACCAAAGAACCAGTCTAAAAAGTTCAAGAACAAGGCTTGCGAAGTCCGAAGGACGTGCCCGAAGTTGGCTCTAGCCAATATTCAGGGAGGATCGAAGCCTCCAGTCATCAATTAAGAAACCATGTCCCCGAAATGAGTACGCTGTTATTGGACTTTATAGGCTGGTTCTTAATTTGGGCTTTCGGTGAATTCGCCAGTCGGAGATTTTAATTTTGCTTGCAATTGAAACTCACTATACTTCGCTTTGGAATCATCTTCAAAATCACGAGTACCAATAATGAGTGCGTCTTTGAAATAAGCAGAACTATTATTTAGATTAATTGAGAGTGCAGAGACATCTTCTGTTGCTCTAGCTTTACCTAAGATCAAAATTTTGTTCTTAGTAGCATTAACTCTTTCGTACCACATTTCACTTGGAGTGAGGTCACTCAGATCAGCCAAGATAGTGGCCCAAGGAGTACGGCGCTTGGTGATACCAAGATAGAAATCTTTTTCGGCATTAAGTTCAGCACTTTCTTGTTCTAATTTTTTAGCAGTAGCTAGTTGTTTACGATAGCTACTTGATTTACGTTCAAGTACTTTGAGTCTTGATTCTTCACGCAAAGTACCGGCTTGTGTAAGCACGCTCAAGAAAACCAAAATAGCAACTGCCACAGCAGAACCAATATAGCTAAGGTTACGTGGCGTCATTGCAATTGGTGGCTTGGGTAATTTGGTAACTTTAGAAATATCAAGTTGATCTTTGGCCTTGCCCAAATTATCAGCAAGATACTTGGTTGGATTAGCAAAGATTCCATGCGGATAACTCAGTGCAAAACCAAGTGACTCATCACGCATCTTAGGACCGTAGAGAAAAATCATTGACAGACTCAAATCATCAACATGATCAAAGTACTCAACAATAAAGCGATTGACATCGCCAATCTGATCACCAGTGCTAGGAATATGCGCCAGCGCCAATGGATTGTCCTTACCCCAAATCACAATCTCAGTGCGGTCGTGACCAAGCCATGCTGTTGCTCTCAGTTCATTGATTCTATCAGCACCAAGCACAAAGAAGCTTGGTACTACTGAAGCTATTTTGCGCTCCAAGGCTTTGGCTAATTGTTCAAGCTTAGTGAAAACATCTGACTTGGGTGCAATCACAATATAATCACAAAGTGCTTGCTCCGCTTCATCGCGAGCAGTAACATCAAGTCTGCGAATTCCAAAACGCTTGCCGATTAATTTCTTGTTCAGCTCAAGTCCCAAGAAAACCAATTTTTCTTTATCTGAAACATTATCAGGCAAAGTGACAATCTGATAATTGATACAAGTAATAGGAAGAGTAACCGTAAGATCAGAACTAAGAAAACCTTTGGCAACAATTTCTTGCTTGACTTGTTGAATTGCTTCTTCGGTATTATTCCAAAAATACTCAGAACTAATATCTGAGCTAAAGTGAATACCACGACAATGCATGGTGATATATTCTTCGCTGAAATCCAGAGTTAAGTTATCTTTGCTCATATAAGTCGAAAGCTCGCCTTGAGAAACATCATAACAGCAATGAGCGCAAAGGCCAATCCCGGACCAAGAGGCATATATCTCCTCTCAAGAGACTCCTTCTTGATTTTTTCTTTGATTTTATCGATGACTCTTTGAGTCAAAGCAATGTAACAAGCCAAAACAAAAACAATCAGTGCATGCAAGGGTCCAAGAATCACTGCTGCCATTGCCACAAAGCTAGCATCACCGCCACCAAGAATAGTTTTACCGTCAGCAGGAATCTCTTCATCAGTCTCAGAGGCAAAAATATAATCAATGCAAATCTCATTGATTAGGTATGAAAGTCCAAGTGCACAATTAAAGTAGTAAAAAATTACCAAAGGGTAATTAAAAGCTAAGTAGAGTTCTAAACCAGCGATCAATATATAAATCCAAGTCACATGTTTAATTAGTTTTTCACTGCGGAAAGTCAAAGCAGAGCTAGCAAGCTTAAGCGCTTCATCTTTGAAATAGAACAGATTAGCGCAATGAGTGAAACAATCAACCACAAAGAAAGCCAGTCCTAGATAGGCAATGCTAGTAGCACTCATGGCAAGTTTGGCTGGCAAGTTATGGAAGGCTATCACTGGAGCATAGAATGGATTCCAAAACAAAGAACTATAAAAGATCACAAACAAAATCGCCGAGTAGGTCAATGCATGCGGCAAACGTTGAGCTTTGTAATCAATAAAACCAAGTGCTACGACTATGGTTATCAAAATCAAATAGAAAAAATATTCAACTACTGAGGTTGAGAATTGCAGCATTATAATTCCCAACATTCCGACAATTGCTTCTACTACAGGATAGCTCAGCGGGATATTGGTCTTGCACTTACTACACTGCCCCTGCAAAATCACATAGCTAATGATGGGAATATTTTCAAACCACTTAAGTTGGTAACCACATTTGGGGCAATGTGAACGAGGTGCAAAGATTGAATGCCCGTTGGGTATACGATGAATCAAGACATTAGCAAAGCTACCAAACAAAAACGCTATAATTGCTAGCACAGGACTTAAGCTTTGGATCAAGTTATACACGACTCAAACAATTTTACTACAGCTGCCCGTCATCCAGAGGAGCCGCAGGCACAGCCTGTCCTGAGCGAAGCGTCAGGATCAGGATCCCCAAGTGGAACCATTTGCTACTTAGGTCTAGGATCAAATCTTGGAGATCGTGCTGAGCAAATTAGCAAAGCTATTGAATTATTGGCTACTCACCCTCAAGTTAAAGTAATTTGCAGCTCTAGTAATTATGAAAATCCCGCAATTGAAGATGCTGGTCCCCATGATTTTCTCAACTCAGTAGTTCAGATTGAAACTGATCTCAGTCCACTTGAATTACTTGATTTTGTACTGGAGACAGAATTAAAAATTGATCCTGATCGAAATGAACGTGGTCGCAAGCAGGCTCGTAAAATTGATATTGATCTTCTGACTTATGCTGAACTCAAATTAGACCATGAACGTTTGGTCTTACCACATCCACGTATGCAAGAGCGGGAGTTTGTGATGAAACCCCTACTGTCATTGCGAGGGACTCCCACTGTCATCTTGAGGAGCATCGAAGATGCGACGTAAAGATCCCAATCAACACCAACGAGATCCTGATCCTGACGCATTCGCTCAGGACAAGCTTGTAGAACGCCTCAGGATGACAGCCCAAAACAAACTTAATGCCAATCCTAAGTATTGCATCCGAAAAATGTACCTTAGTGACTTAGATAGAGTCTCAGAATTAGATCCACTAGTTTTTGGTGAGATGCACTGGACTAGAAATATTTTTGCCGGAGAGCTCTCTAACCCCAATGCCAATTACTATGTGGCATCGAAGCTTGATGAAGCTGGGCAAGACACTGGTGAACCTATTGGTTATGGTGGTGCCTGGCATGTAGTGGATGAGATGCATATCATGACCCTCGGCACTGATCCAGACTATAGACGTCAAAAAATTGCTGAATCAATCATCATTGCTTTGATTACAGATGCCATCAACTCTGGTATCAAGTCAATAAGCTTAGAAGTGAGACTGAGTAATGAAGCAGCCCAGAGGCTCTATGAGCGATATGCTTTCAAACAAGCTGGTATTAGAAAAAATTATTACGAGAGTGATGGTGAATCAGCTTTGATTCTTTGGACTGAAAATATTCAAGAAGAAAAATTTCAGCAAAATTTTCAAGAACAGATCTCCAAGCTGTCACCCTGAGGAGCAACCGTCATTTAATCGTTGATAGAATAGCAAGCGGTTAAGCAAGTAGAAAGATCGAGTT
>JAPPOW010000153.1 GCA_028817775.1 Candidatus Melainabacteria bacterium
GTGATGATCCTTACCAAGAAGTTCAGCCTCAAGTTCCCAAAGCAAAGAAGTCTTCTTTGATTCATGTGGCAGATCCAATTTTTACAATTGAACAAGAGTTTTTGTGTTTGGCAATCAAAGATAAATCGGTACTTGAAGATTTTATGACCAAAGGTGAGAGCCTGATTAGTGAGCCACATCAAAAGATTTTGGAAGCTTTGGTTGATTTGAGTTTTGAGAATCCTTACCTGGAAGATGCTGATGCTAAGTTTTCGATGCTTTCTGCAAACTTGGTTGAAGACAGAGACTTAGCTCTAAATTTGGCTGATATTGGTTTGAAGCTTGAACAGATTAAACTTGGTTCTGATCGTGATGAGCGCTTTAATGAGCTTTTGCAGCGCTTAAAGTTATCACGTTTGCGCAAAGAAATAGAGAGGCTAAAAATGGAACTGACCCAATTAGATGATAGTAGTGATGAGTGGGTTAATAAAGCCCAGGAAAAACTTAGCCTAGAGAAAGAGATGCAGTCTCTTCTCTCTCCGCTCCGATCTCTTTAGCAATGTATGCTTCTGCAAGTTCAATTCTTACTAAAAATCCATGCTTTTTGAGTCGCTGTTCAGAATAGTCACGCACAAAATGATCTAGTTTGGTAGAACAGAAATAATTTTCACGACTGGCATCATCGTCAAAGCTAATACTTGGTTTGGAACTAAAATCAATTACTGGTTTGAGATTATGTTTTGAGAACTGTAAACTAGGCAAGCGGGAATCAATTCCTAATACCAATAAATCACAGTCTTGGACTAAGTCTTTCATCTTCTGTGAGTGGTAGCCGTGTTTGCAGCGCAGGTAGCTCATGCCTTCGAGTTCGCTTGAAGCTTTAATTACGGCAACTTGAGTAGAAGAGGAACTGATTCTGTGAGCAAGAGTAAAGCTTTCAGGATTGAATCCTAATTTGACTAGTGAGAGACAAGACTGATGTGCAGTACTGCCAGAGCCAGCAATTACTATATTTTTGAATTCTTTTTGCTCTAATCGTTCAAGGGCAGTTTCAATTGCTACTTGGCAGTAGGAAATTCTTTCTTGGTAGATATGCTCGTCAATTACTGATCTAAGCTTTTGAGCTTCAGTGAATAACTGCATACCTTGTTTGCCAAGGTAGCCCATATGAAAGCATTGCTTGAAAGCGATTTCTATTTGCATGCAGATCTCATCTTCAGCAATTAGACCGCTATTGAGACCACAATAGGTTCTGAGGAACTGTAAATGAGCCTCTTCTCCTAGTAGTAAGTTTAGTTCGATATTTGATTTAGTAACCTCAGCTGTTGCTTGTCGTAAAGTTTCAATAGTAAAATTGCTAGTGTCATTAAGAAACATGATTATCTCAAAGCGGTTGCAAGTTGTAACCAAAACCAATTCTTCTACAAAATCAAAAGACTTAAGTTTATCTAGTAATAACGGATACTCGTCATGAGAGAGTTTACAACCCATTAGATCTTCGTCGTTATAATCCCTGAGCTTATAAGCCAGGGGATTGCTAATCTGATTAGGGAGTGACAACCCCAAATAAGCAAGCACCATAGCCTCTTATTGTAACGCTAAATAGTCAAAGCTGGAATTTCAATGTTTATCTTGATAATAGTTGCAATGTTTTTTTAAGATGCACTTAGCACATTGAGCCCTTCTTGCTATACATGTTTCTCTACCATGAGAGATAAGCCATAGAGAAAAATCGTGCCAATACTTTTTGGAGACTAATTGATTGAGATCTTGCTCAATTTTCTCTGGTTCTTTATTGGAGCTTAAGCCTAATAGGTTTACTATGCGCTTGACATGAGTATCTACTACCACTCCAGCTGGTTTACCAAACCAGGTTCCTAGCACAACATTGGCTGTTTTGCGTCCGACTCCAGCAAGTTGGGTTAATTCCTCGATACTATTTGGTACCGTGCCTCCATGATGAGACATTATTCGCTGTGACATTTTAATTAGATTGCGAGCTTTGTTTTTATAAAAACCACAGGACTTAATCACTTTCTCTACTTCAGTTTGTTTAGCTGCTGCCATTGATGCAGCATCTGGAAATTTTTTAAATAAGTTAGGAGTGGTCATATTAACTCTCTCATCAGTACATTGTGCAGATAGGCAGACAGCACAGATTAATTCAAAAAGATTACGGTGACGTAAGAAGCACTTGACTTCGCCATAATAGTCTTTGAGTTTTTGGATGATATTCTTGGTTCGCTGTTTTAAATCCACTTTGCTATTTTAGCGTATGGTCGTTTTACTCCCTGCTTATGGTCACTTCGTTCCCTGCAGATGCCATATCTAGGGAACGAAGTGACCATAAGCTAAAATATAAATATGCCTGACACACTCCCCTTGATTATCGAACAATTTGAACTTGGTCCAATGGATAACTACATATATATAGTAGGAAATTCCCAGACAAAAGAGGCAGTAGTTGTTGATCCAGCTTGGGATGTGCCATCAATTGAAGCCAAGCTTGCTGAGCAAGGCTTGGAACTTAAAGCAGCTTTGATCACTCATGGACATCCTGATCATACTAATGGTATTGAAGAATTACTCAAGACTCATGATATTCCAGTTTATGTTTCTGAGCATGAAGCTAGTTTTTATAAACCAATTGGTGAGAATATCAAAGAAGTTGATCAAAACTATCAAATTGAGCTTGGTGATGTCAAAATTGACTTTGTGCATACACCAGGACATACACCGGGTTCGCAGTGTTTTCATGTTCATGGTAATTTGATTTCGGGAGATACTTTATTTCTTGATGGTTGTGGTCGCTGTGATTTGCCTGGTGGTGATGCCGAAGTGATGTACGACACAATTGCCAATAAATTGATGACTATGCCAGATAGCACCATTATTTACCCTGGGCATAATTATCACCATCTTTGCTGTGATAGCCTTGAGCAGCAGAAACAAACTAACCCTTACTTGCAAGCTGAACACCTAAATCAGTTTATTTCGCGCAGGATGGGCT